>JAGNSH010000106.1 GCA_017988165.1 Giesbergeria sp.
CGGGCGTAACGTGCTGCGATTGGTCGGTCATCTTGGCCTGCATGTCAGAGAAAACTTGCACGTTTTTCTCAAGGTAACTGCCCATAAAGCCCTGCATGGTGTGGCCGTAAAAGCGAATGATGTTGGCCAGCACGGCCTCGGTAAACATCGGCGCGCCGCCCGCTTCTTCTTCTAAAAGAATCTGCAAAAAGATGCTACGGGTGATGTCTTCGCCGGTTTTGGCATCACGCACCACCAAGCTTTGGTGCGCCATGACCAGCTGCTTGACCTCGGCCAGCGTGATGTAGGTCGAGGTGTCGGTGTCGTAGAGACGGCGATTGGGGTATTTTTTAATGACGCGCTGCAAGGTTTTGGCAGTAGCGGGGGCGTTGGTATCTGGCACGAGGGACTTTCTCGGGCCTTGGAGGCCCCATATGTTGCATTGCAGCAGATTTTAGGGCGCGCACCCGGCAAGCTAGGGAGCAATCAGCCATAACCTTCGCAGCACTCCTGTGTTTCCTATGGATGTATGTGTTGATGCTGTGCATTCAGGACACCACCGAGCTCGACTACAACGGTCAAGCCATCACGGGCCTTGGGCCGCTGAGCTACGAGACCCCACGCGGGCTGCACCTGCATCCGACCTACATCGTCAGCCCCGAGCGCGCAGCAGTTGCAAAAGCCCAGCTGCGGGTGGAAATATGATCACATGGAGCTTCACATTTAAAGGACTCAAATCACCTTCTGCCCAAGCGATGTTGATACTACCTTTATCTTGTTATCACACTCATTGATATACATATAGTGCAAAACAGCGCAATCCGTGCTGTCAACATCGAATGGAATTGTGATATTGCCAAAAGAAATATCTGGGTCATCATTTGCTGGAGCAGGCATAACACACGCAACCAGTAATTTAATCTGTTTACGAGGTTTTTTGAAGCCAAATATGTGCCACCATTTTTCACAGTCTTCGCTTCTCAATAGCTCTCGAATAAATGTTGCATATGCCAACGCCTGTTTGATGGCCATCCTAGGCGGCTCGTTCGCCTTGTATTCATCCTTCACTTCCATGATGCAAAGATGGGGCCTGCCCGCTGAACCGACGCGGCAAAGAATGTCTATTCCACCACCAAGACCGAGGCCGGTACCATACGTTAGCTTTTTAGGATTGCTAGCTGAGATGGGCGTGGGCATTTGAAATCTGGCAATTTTCGCAATTCTGACTGGCTGAATATTGCATAGCTCTTTATCGGTGCTGCTTTTTTTAGAGAATTCCGTTAGCAGTGCGCTTTCAACTCGATGCTCCTCATTCCTCTTCTTTGATTCAAGAGTTCTTGGCAATTTACCTGCAAAGTGCTTGCGAAACACGGAGGCATTTGTTGAACGCCATTCATCGCTAGTCAATTTGATGTCACACCCAAAGTCACGTTTATTGTTGTCGTCAAACGGTTTAGTTGATATTGTCGTTTTTCCGTCTTTAGCTTTTAGCGTTGCAACTTGCTGTCCTAAATAGCGCAAGCCAAATTCCATATTGCCTTTTGCTTGAGACACGTTCATGTAAAGGTAGAGCGGCGCCCATTCATTGAATGTTTTTTTCTTCTTATTTCGTATTTCTTTTTCGTTTCTATGTATGTCATTCGCATAATTAGAAAACCGTCGAACCCAATGCTCCCTGTTTGTTACAAGTAATTCTTGGACTTCGTGGATCGTACTTTTACATTCATCTAAAAATTTTTCCATATTGCCGCCTCAGTAAAAAGAAATTTTCACCTATACCATCTTATTTTATCCACCCCATTACACACAAGTCTGCCAACGGCTCTTGCGATGTGAAGAAGCGTACGTACTTTTGACAGGCAATCAAGCTCGTTTGCAGTACCTGTGTCTCACCGAATTAATGAGATGACTTAAACCGACCACCATTCGCCATCCGACCTCGCAACAACATTGGGGAACAGCGATTCGTACATTTCAGGGTGCTTGGAGTGAATCGGCGTTACGGCCTTTGGGTTGAGTGCAGCGGTCAAACGTTTGAGAGTCGGCGTATCTGCATGTCCGGAGGTATGGATTTGCGTGAGTGGAATTGACAGTCCATCCAGCTGAGCTTGAAGCTTGCCATCTTGTAGATAGCCATCCCACATGGAATATATGGCTTGGGCACCTTCCAGATTACCTGTCGCAGCCAATTGCTTGAGCATTGAACTGCGACACAGCATGACGGCGTTGGGCCCGAGTTCGTGCAACGTAGCCCAGTTGATGCAGCGATGGCGCTTAAAGAGGTCTTCTGTCTCTGTTGCTTGGCGTGACTGACTTCGTGGAATGATGACTCGAACATTTTCCCAGTGTCCTTGTGGCAAACGCTCATTTTCAGTCGCTGCCAGCACTTCAGCCGTGTACAAATCCAGAATCAATACCCGCCCTGTCTTGAGTGCAGCGCGATACAACGTCACCAGACGGTCGATGTTCTGACCAGATGCAAACACCATCGCGAGTCCCGATATGCGCTTGAAGGCAGCGACAAATTGCTGCTCCAGCTCACTTTCGGTCGCGAAGTTTGCGTCTGCGTCAAGTCTGGCAATACTGGTGCCCTCCAGCATGAGGCAATCAATTGCTGTTGGCGGAGCTGCTACCAGACGCTCAAACAAGGCGGCTTTGCGGCCATGACCACGAAAATCGCCGCTGTAGAAAACACGCTGCCCTCCTGCCTCAATCAGCAAAGAATATGCATCATAGGCAGAGTGATCAACCATAAACGGTGTGATGGAAAATGGGCCAAGCGATAGCAGCCGCCTGTCCCTCAACTCCAAATTTCCGAGCTGTACCGTTGGCCCTGGTACAAACCGTGACGCAGCAGTCAGAATTCGCCTTGCGGCCTGCCCCATAGCAATTGGAACGGTTTCATGCACGTGTGCCAGCAAACCGTAATGATCCTGATGCGGATGAGATATGACGATCCCTAAAAAATCATCGGCGGGTTGCGTAAGGCCAGCTACGGGTGGCAGCCATTCTGGGCCATTGGTCTCTGCGTGTAATGGCAGGCCAAGATCAATTGCTATGCGAGAACCATCATGGGCGATTTCGACGCAGGTGCCGCCAATTTCCTGAGTGCCGCGATGTATGCAAATTTTCACTGTTTTCTCTTTTCTGTTGACCGATTTATTTCGACGTGGCCACGCAGCGTTACTTCTGACAGTCAGTTAGCGGGGTGCGCCACGCGCCATCGTCATCAAGAGGTACACCTGCGCCAGCAATCGGGCAGCAAGCAGGGCGCCGTAGACTTCTCAGTTTGATGTGCTGATTTCATAGCGGGGACACAACGCATCAAGGCTACTGCACTGCTTTGGATGGAGATTTTGAGCCAATACCTGAGTGTCGGTGACCTTGGGGCAATGAGACTGGATGTGCCGTCATCGGCAACCCCGACTGCCTCAATTGCGGCATCTGCCAGCAGCGCGAGCGCCAAGCCATCGTGGGCTTTCCGACCCACGGTTCTGGTGCCAAGCGCGCGCAGAAGGTCTTTTTCCTAAAGACTGTGTGACACATCCACTGTGACATAGCAGGGCGTTTTCAGCCCGTTCGTAGCGTTTTTTGAAAGATTCAGGCAAAGAAAAAGCACCTAGCGTTTCCGCTAGGTGCTTTATTACCAATGGTTAATTGGTAGGCGCGATTGGACTCGAACCAACGACCCCCACCATGTCAAGGTGGTGCTCTAACCAGCTGAGCTACGCGCCTGTGTTTTGTACAGAACCAAGAGTATAGCCTTAGAAATTAGCGCTTTTGGGCAATTACAGAAAAATCTACAAAATTGCCCCAGCACACGGGAGGGCTTGCGCTAACGCCGCCGCGCCCAGCGCACGCCTTTGACCAGCGCCACCACGCCCAGCACTTTGTTGAGCTTGGCCGAGCTGACGACTTCGACCGTGAACGTCATCCACGCCGTGCCTTTGATGGACTGGGTTTGCACGCCGATGACGTTCATTTTTTCTTTGGCAAACACCTCTGAAATATCGCGCAGCAGGCCTTGGCGGTCTGAGGCCTCGACCGCCACGTCCACCGGATAGACAGCGCTGCCGGTGTCGGATTTGGGTGTGCCCCATTCGACATCGATCAAGCGCTCGGGCGTGCGCGCTGCCAGCTCGCGGAAGTTGCTGCAGTCGGTGCGGTGCACGCTGACACCCTTGCCACGCGTGACAAAGCCGCCAATCGCGTCGGGCGGCGCAGGCTTGCAGCACTTGGCCAACTGCGTCATCAGCGAGTCGATGCCGACCACCAGCACACCGCCTTTGGGCGTTTTTTCGGTGTTGCGGGCTTTTTTCAGCAGCAAATAATCGTCGGCCTGCAACACCGGCTCGGGCGGGCGCAGCAAAATTTCGATGTTGCGCAGCGAAAAATCGTCTTTGCCGACCGCTTCAAACAAGGCGTCGGCCGACTTAAAGCCCAACTGCGCTGCCAAGTCCTCTAGGCGCATCGCCGTTTTGCCTTCGCGCTGCAACAGTTTTTCAACCGACTCGCGGCCACGGGCGATGGTTTCGTGCTGCGCCAGCGCGTTAAACCACGCGCGGGCCTTGGCGCGGGCGCGGTGGCTGTTCAAGTAGCCCAGCTCGGTGTTGAGCCAGTCGCGCGAGGGGCCGCCCTCTTTGGCTACCGTGACCTCAACGGTTTGGCCGTTTTTCAGCGGCGTGTTCAGCGGCACCATCGCGCCATCAACGCGCGCGCCCCGGCAGCGGTGGCCCAGACTGGTGTGGACTGAATAAGCAAAGTCCACCGGCGTAGCGCCTTGGGGCAGCTCAACGATGGCGGCGTCTGGCGTCAGCACATAAATGCGGTCGTCAAACAGCCCGCTTTGCTGCGGCGCAGCGCCCGACATATCGCGCTCCCACGCCAGCAACTGGCGCAAGACGGCAATTTTGGCGTCGTAGTCGCCCGTGGCCGACACGCCGGCATAGCCCTTGGTGCCCGCCTCTTTGTAGGCCCAGTGCGCCGCCACGCCGTTTTCGGCATGGTCGTGCATCGCTTGGGTGCGGATTTGAATTTCTATCGCTTTGCCGGTTTCATCGCGCACCACCGTGTGCAGCGACTGGTAGCCGTTGGCCTTGGGCCTGGCAATGTAATCGTCAAACTCGGCCTCGATGGACTGGTATTGCTGGTGTACCCAGCTCAGCGCGGCGTAGCAGTCTTTGACGTTGGGCACCACCACGCGCAGGGCGTGGATATCAAACACTTGGTGAAACTGCAGCGACTTGCCGCGCATCTTTTTCACGATGCTGTAGATGTGCTTGGGCCGGCCCTGCACGCTGGCACTGATGCTGCGCGCGCGCAGTTCAGACTCGACCCGGGCGCTGAGCTGCGCCATATAAAGCTCGCGCTCGACACGTTTTTCGTCCAGCAGGCGCGCCACCTCGCGGTAGGTTTCTGGCTCTAAAAAGCGAAACGCTAGGTCTTCTAGCTCCCACTTGAACTGCCAAATGCCCAGACGGCTGGCCAGCGGCGCAAACACCTGCAGCGCTTCGCGCGCCATGCTGGGCGATACCGGGCGTTTGCTGGCGGCGTAATAGCGCAGCGTTTGCAGGCGCGAGGCCAAGCGCAGCATCACCACCCGCAAATCGCGCGAGAACGCCAGCAGCATCTTGCGCACGTTCTCGGTCTGCACCGCCGAGTCGTCCACCTGCTGCGCCGACGCCTGCAGCGCCTGCGCGTGCTGCTGCACCCTCATCAGCTTGGTGGTCTCGACCGCCAGCGCGGCAAATTCGGGGCCAAAGGCTTTGCCAATCACTTCGGCGGGCTTGTTCAGGTGGATGCAGGCGTGGACCAAGTAAATGGCCGCCTGCATGGCTTCTGAGCTGCCAATCGACTTGAGCATGGCCGAGACCGCATCGGTGTGGGCCAAGGCGTTTTCGCCGGTTTGCAGCACCTCATCACTGATCAGTGGCCGGGCAAAATTGCGCGCCCGCACCACGGTGTCGGCCTGCTCGGGCAGTGCGTGTGCGGTAGCGGCAACCACGGCCAGCACGTCAGCAACACCCGGCGCCACTATGGTGTTTACTTGCATTCAGCGCTTTCGTCTTTGTCCAATGCACCCCACAAAAAATCGCGCACCAGCGCCACTTGGTCGGGCGCTATCAGCGTCGGGGCATGGCCGACGCCAGCAATTTCTACCACCTGCGCACGCGGGCCGCGCTGGGCCATTTGCTGCGCCGTGGTCGCCGTCAGCAGGTCAGAATCGGCGCCGCGCAGCACCAAGGTGCGGGCGGTTATCTGGTCGTACAACTGCCACAACTGCTCTTGCGCGGCCAGCGCCGCCTCGGGCGTCAGTGCTTTAAAGGCTTCGGCAATGGCCGGGTCGTAGTGCAGCGTAAAGCTGCCATCGGGCTGCGCGCGCAGCATCGGGCGCGACAGCTGCAGCCACTGGGCTGGGGTGTGCGGGCCAAAGCTGCTCGACACCATCCACAGCACATCGGCCGCTTGCTGCTCGCTCTCAAAGCGCAGCGGCTGGCCTAAATATTGGCCAATGCGCTCCAGCGCCGACCATTCCAAGGTCGGACCGACATCGTTGAGCACCAGTCGGCGCACCGGCACCGGCAGCGCCAGTCCGGGCTGGCCGACCAAGGCCATGCCAATCAGCCCGCCCATGCTGGTGCCGACCCAGTCCAGCGTCTCTATCGGCGCGCTGGCGTGGACAGCGGCCAGCAGCGCCAACATATCGGCGGCGTAATACGGCACTTGGTAGGCCTGCGCATCGGCCAGCCAGTCGCTGTGGCCGCGCCCGGCTACATCGGGGCAAATCACGCGCGCGTGCTGGCTGAGTTCTTGCGCCAGCGTGTCAAAGTCACGCCCTTGGCGGGTTAGGCCGTGGACGCACACGACGACGTGCGGGTGTTGGGGGTTGCCGGTGGCGTTCCACTCCCAATACGCCATGCGGTGCCCGGGGAGGGACGCAGGCTCAGGGGTTTCGGGTGAAGTGAAAGACGGCGCGGCAGCTATGCCGGGGCAGAAGACGTTTTTCAGCCTAGGTTCAATCATTGCTTTAGGCTCCAAAACATGGCTTGATAATGGTTGCGGTGCATCGTAATTCATTCGGAGACTTCTCATGCTTAAAGGCAAAACTGCCCTCATCACCGGTTCGACCAGCGGTATTGGTCTGGGTATCGCTAAAGCGCTGGCGCGCCAAGGCGCCAACAT
>JAGNSH010000019.1 GCA_017988165.1 Giesbergeria sp.
CACGCGGTTGCCGCCGCCAATACCGTAACCGCCGTCACCGCCGCGATTAGCGCGCAGATCTGTACCACCCAAGCGCGCGCCCAGCGAGCGGCCAAAGGTGTCGCGTGCCTCGACAATGCGCGCCTCGATCAGCACTTGGCGCACGGCCACATCCAAAGAAACCAAAAGTTTGCGCACTTCTTCGAGCTTGGCTGGAGTGTCTGTCACGAACAGTTGATTGGTGCGCGGCTCGGAAATAGCGCTGCCTCTTTCAGAGAGAAAGCGCGTTGAAGAATCGCCCCCACCACCTTGGCCGGAGGTCGTCAGTTGTGTGACTATTTCGGCGGCTTTGGCATAGTTCAATTGGTAAGCCTGCGTGCGCAATGGCTCCAATTTTTCGATGACTTGCGCCGCTTCATAATCTTTGCGGGCGCGCGCATCAATCTCATCCTTGGGCGCAATCCATAGCACGTTGCCAGACTTGCGCTTGTCTAAGCCTTTGGCGTCCATGATGATTTGCAGCGCCTGATCCCAGGGCACGTCTTTCAAGCGCAGGGTGAGCGCGCCGGTGACGGTATCGGAAGTGACGACGTTGAAATTGGTGAAATCGGCAATCACTTGCAGCAGCGAGCGCACTTCGATGTTTTGGAAGTTGAGCGAGAGCTTTTCGCCGTTGTAGCCTTCGCCTTGGGTCAGCTTGGTTGGGTCGATTTTTTTCTGGCGTATCTCCACCACAAACTGGTTATCGCTTTGGTAAGCGCTGTGCTCCCACTCGCCGGTTGGCTCGATGAGCATACGCACGCGGTCGTTTTTCTCGCTGGTGGTGATGCGCTGCACTGGTGTGCCAAAGTCGCTCACGTCCAATCGACGGCGCAAACCTTCTGACAGGGAGGTGCGCAAAAATTCGACCATCAGCCCTTTGCCTTGTTCGCGAATATCTACACCGACTTGGTTGTTGGGCAAATCGACCACCACACGGCCCGAGCCATCGGTGCCACGGCGAAAATCGACGTCTTTCAGCGGCAGGATGTCGCTGATGGCGCTCTCGGCAAACGTAGCGGCTGGCGGCGGGGCCGAAGGTGCCGTGGTCACGCCAGCGGCTGCCACGGGGGCCAACGAGACGACCAAGGTGCTGCCTTGGATTTCGGCGCGGTAAGTGGTGGCTTGCTTTAAGTTCAGCACCACACGCGATCGCTCGCCGGCTTGCACCACGTTCACCGACTTGAGGTTGCCTTGGTTGAAGTCCACCAAGGAGCGGCCCATTGCGCTGGAGGTGTCGGGAAAATCCAGGGCAATCCGTGCGGGCGATTGGATAGCAAACCCGGCGGGCACCGTCAACAGTGGCTCAGAGAACTGAATGCGCACCACTTCGGCGCCGCCTTGTATATCGCCAGTGACGGCTTGGATGCTGCCAGCGGCAAGCACCCAGCCAGACCCAGCAGTAGCCAGCATGGCAATCATCGCCTGTTGGAATATTTTCATGATCGCGACGTTGTTTTGCTTCATTTTTTATCTCCCTCTTGCAGCGCTAGCGATGCATTTCTCTCAATCCAGTCCCCTGTGGCGTCTTGCACAATTTCGCGCAACTGGATCCCGGTTTCTGTAATTTCAGTAATGCGTCCGTAGTTTTGCCCGAGGTAGGCACCCACCTGAACTTGGTACAAAAGTTTGTCCACTTTCAAGAGGGCAGTAGGGTGGCCGACTTTATTGAGACTGCCGACCATGCTCATGGTATCGAGCGGAAACGCCTCTAAGGGCTCTTTGCGCCGCGCCATCTCAGGTGCAATCAGCGCCGCATTCGAGGCCACTTGCGCCGTGTCGCGGCGCAGCGCTTGGGTCAGCTTGACCGGATTGAAAGGCTCGGTGCCGTTTTCTGCGCTGTACAGCGCTGGCTGAAACTGTTTTGGCTCGGTCAGCGGGGTCACGCGGGATTTGGTTTGGGCGCGCTCGTTGTCCATCCATTGGCGCAAATCGTCTTCGCCGCTGGGGCTGCAGCCCAACAAGGGCAATGCCGCCAGCACCAAGCAGCTTATTTGGAGGCGGTTCATTTTTTAGCTCCGGCCTTCGTGTTGGCCTTGCGCTGCGCCAACACTTCCTCAGGGTCGAGGTAGCGGAAGGTGCGGGCAGCGGCGTCCATCGTCAGGGTGTTGCTGTCTTTGGCCGAAGGGGTGATAGAGATATTATTCAAAGTGACAATGCGCGACAAACTGGCGATATCCGCCGCAAAAGCGCCCATATCGTGGTATTTGCCGGTAACGCGCACGGCAATGGGCAGTTCGGCGTAATAGTCGCGCACCACAATTTGTCCGGGGCGGAACAAATCAAATTGCAGGCTGCGCCCCAAACCGGCTTGGTTGATGTCGGACAACAGCGCGGCCATTTCGGCTTTGCTGGGCAATTGCTTTTCTAACTGAATCACGTATTGCTGAATTTGCTCGCGTTGCTTTTTCAGCGCTTCCAAACTGACCGCCTTGAGCAGCTTTTTTTGGTAATCCTGCTTGAGCGTGACTTCGGTGGCTTTTTCAGCCTCCCACTCTTCTTGGTATTCGGACAGTTTGACAAACCACAGCGCAGTGGCCACGCCCAAGGCGATAAAAATGCACAGCAAATAGCGCGGTAACGCCGGCCACAAGGACGGATCTTTGGGGTCAAGGTTGGTGAACTGGCGCTGCAAATTTTGTTGCAGCTGAGCCATGTCAATTTTGGGAAGGTGCTTTTTTGGCATGGTTTACTTCCCTGCGGCTGGTTTGGCGGCATTTGCAGTCTTCGCGGCGCCAGTCGCATCTATCGCTTTTTGTGCTTCGCTAGAGCGCATCAGCTGAAAGCGCAGGTTAAAGCTTGCCACACGCCGCTGGTCGCGTGCGGTCAAGGCCAAGTTGCTGGCCACAATTTCGACCAACTCGGGCTTGGACAGCCACGGCGTGTTGTTAGACAAATTGCGCAGCATCTCCGAGACGCGCTCGTTGGACTGCGCCATGCCTTGCATGGTGACAGTTTGATCGGCTTGCTTGAGGCTGGTGATGTAGACGCCATCAGGCAGCTGATTAACTAACTCGGTAAGCAAGTGCACCGGCAAGTTGCGATCTGACTGCAAGTCTTCCACCGCTTTTTGGCGTGCTTGCAATGCAGCAATTTCTTCTTCGATGGTGGCAATTTCCTTGATCTGGGTTTCAAGGCCTTTGATTTCTTGGTTAAGAAAACTGTTTTTTGCCTGCTGATCGGTAATCAGCCCTTGAAACCACGAGTAAACCAGCACCGAAATCAGCAAGCCGACCAAAAAAGAGGCCAGCATGGCGGCCTGAAAAGCTTCGCGCCGGCGCTTGCGTGCAGCTTCCCGGTGCGGAAGCAGGTTGATAAGAATCACTGGTAAAACCTCCGCATGGCCAACCCACACGACGTCAGATAGGAAGGCGCCTCGCGCGCCATTTTCTTCATGCGCACTGCACTGCCAATTTCCATGCCTTCAAATGGGTTGACGACGCTACAGGCAGCGCCCAAGCTTTGCGTCACGGCCTCGGTCAGGCCCATCAGCGGTGCCGAACCGCCGGCCAGCAAAATATGGTCAACCCGGTTGTGCGGCGTGCTGGTGTAAAAAAACTGCAAGGTGCGACCGATTTCTTGCGCCAAGATGTCGACAAAAGGGCGCAATACCGCCGACATATAGTCCTCTGGCAAATCGCCGCTGCGTTTTTTGCTTTCGGCTTCTTCGGCAGAAAAACCATATTGGCGCACGATAAGTTGCGTCAGCTGCGCACCACCAAAAGCCTGATCGCGGTCGTAGAGGACTTCGTCATTGCGAATGACTTGCATACTGGTGGTCAAGCCGCCAATCTCAAACAGCGCCACCATGGTATCTATCCCTTGGTTGGGCAGCGCCTCTATCAAGCGGTTGGCAGCGAGCCTAGAGGCATGGGACTCAATATCCACGATGACCGCCTTGAGGCCCGCCGCTTCGGCCAAGCCTTGCATATCTTGTACCTTTTCGCGGCGCGAAGCGGCAATCAGCACCTCGACATCACCTGGCGCATTTTTGCTTGGCCCGACAACGCAAAAATCCAAACTCACCTCATCGAGCGAGAACGGAATGTATTGGTTGGCTTCAGACTCCACCTGCACTTCCAACTCTTGGTCGGTCATGCCATCAGGCAGGGTGATTTTTTTGGTGATGACGGCAGAAGGCGGCAAGGCGAGCGCGACGTTTTTGGTGCGTGCGCCGCTTTTTTTGACAATGCGGCGCAAGGCATCGGCGACTTCATCAAATTTTTCGATATTGCCGTCAGTGATCCAACCGCGTTCGAGCGGCTCTATGGCACAACGCTCCAACACCAGTCCACCTGCTTTGTTGTGTGCCAACTCAACCAGCTTGACACTGGAGGAGCTGATGTCGATGCCCAGCAACGGCGCGGACTGACGACTGAACAGAGATCCCACAGAAATCAAGATAGCCCCTTTTTATTGTCAAAATGACAGCGAAAAACTTCACATTTGGCCCGAATGCTATCAGTAAGCCAATTCTGCGGCAAAGGTTTTCCCCGCACTAGGTCGCTTTCAGCGTTGTCAAAAGTAGACGTTAAGCACCGCCCTTTACCATAGGTTTTTGCCATCGCCGTGTTCTGTTTGCGCCCTCGTGGCGCTGCCCGATCATCTTTTTCCGAAAATGTCGCCGTCATTTTTATAATGGCGCCTCATTTCCATCCGGAGCGATATGCCGCGCCCAGTCCAGTCCCCATCGCCCAGCCCTGCTGAGTCTTCTTCACCCCCTCCACAATCCCCTGCACGATCTTCGCTACTGCGCACCTTGCTGCGCATTTTGGCGTGGTGCGTTGGCCTGATGGCGGCGGGCGCTATCGCCTTGGCGTTGATCATCGCGGTAGCGCTGTCTATGGCCTACCCAAATCTACCCGACGTCTCTGACTTGGCCGACTACCGCCCCAAGCTGCCGCTGCGCGTGTATTCGGCCGAGGGCGCGCTGATGGGCGAATTTGGTGAGGAGCGGCGCAACCTGACACCCATCGAGGACATCCCCGAAGTGATGAAAAATGCCGTGCTAGCGATTGAAGACACGCGCTTTTTTCAGCATGGCGGCGTCGATTACAAAGGCATGGTGCGCGCTGGCTTGGCTAACTTTGGCCGCGTCAAAAGCCAAGGCGCCTCCACCATCACCATGCAGGTGGCACGCAATGTCTATCTGTCTTCAGAGAAGACATTTACCCGGAAAATTTACGAAATATTACTCACATTTAAGCTAGAACATTTGCTAACCAAAAATCAGATTCTTGAGATTTACATGAATCAGATTTATTTAGGCAACCGGGCTTATGGTTTTTCTGCGGCCGCAGAAGCTTATTTTGGTAAACCTTTGAAATCAGTATCGGTGGCCGAAGCCGCCATGCTGGCCGGATTGCCCAAGGCACCTTCGGCCTATAACCCCATCAGTAATCCCAAACGCGCCCGGGTGCGCCAGCTGCACATCATTGACCGGATGGAGGCCAACCAGTTCATTACGGCTGAAGAAGCCGCCGAGGCGCGCACCGAAGAGCTCAAAATCCGCAGCGGCAGCAACAACGCCCAAGTCCACGCCGAATATGTGGCCGAAATGGCGCGCCAACTGATCTTTGCGCAGTACGGCAGCGAAGCCTATACGCGCGGTCTCAACGTCTACACCACCTTAAATGCTGCGGAGCAAGACACGGCCTACAAAGCACTGCGCCGCGGCATCATGGACTATGAGCGGCGCCAGCATTACCGTGGGCCAGAAAAATTTGTCGTACTGCCTGATGCCGGCGCCGCCCTAGAAGAAGCCATTGATGACGCCTTGGCCGAGCATCCCGACAACGGCGATGTCATGTCGGCCATCGTGCTGGAAGTGACGGCGCGCAAAGTGGTTGCAGTGCGGCAAAACGGCGACAGCGTCGAGATCACTGGCGAGGGGCTCAAGCCCGCCCAGTCCGGCTTGAGCGACAAAGCCCCGCCCAATATCAAGCTGCGCCGCGGTGCCATCATCCGCGTCTCCAAAACGGTCAAAAACACCTGGGAAATCACGCAACTGCCTGAAGTCGAAGGCGCGCTGGTGGCGATTGATCCGCGCACCGGCGCCATCAAGGCCTTGGTGGGTGGCTTTGACTTTGACAAAAACAAGTTCAACCATGTCACCCAAGCTTGGCGCCAGCCGGGCTCGAGCTTTAAGCCGTTCATTTACTCGGCATCGCTAGAAAAAGGCTTCACACCGGCGACGATGATCAACGATGCGCCGCTGTTCTTTAGCGCCGGCGTCACCGGCGGCCAGCCGTGGGAGCCGAAAAATTACGACGGCAAATACGATGGCCCGATGACTATGCGCACCGGTCTGGCGCGCTCCAAAAACATGATTTCCATCCGCATCTTGCAGGCCGTCGGGCCCAAGAACGCCCAAGAATGGGTCTCGCGCTTTGGCTTTGACGCGGAAAAACACCCGCCTTTCCTGACCATGGCGCTGGGCGCCGGTTCGGTCACGCCGATGCAAATGGCCGTGGGCTATTCGGTGTTTGCCAATGGTGGCTACCGCGTCAATCCTTGGCTAATTACCCGCGTCACCGACCACAAAGGGCGCGTGCTGTCAGAAACCGAACCGCCCGTGCTGACGGAACAACAACGCGCCATTGACGCACGCAACGCCTTTGTGATGGACAGCTTGCTGCAAGAAGTGACGCGCTCGGGCACCGCAGCACGGGCGCAAGCCACACTCAAGCGGCCTGATTTGTATGGCAAAACCGGCACCACCAACGACTCGGTCGATGCGTGGTTTGCCGGCTTTCAACCCAGCGTGGCGGCAGTCACTTGGATTGGCTACGACACGCCGCGCAACTTGGGCAGCCGCGAAACCGGCGGTGGCCTGAGCTTGCCGGTGTGGATCAGCTTTATGGAGCGCGCGCTCAAAGGCGTGCCAGTCATGGAGCCGACGGTGCCTGCGGGCGTGGTCAATGTCGGCGGCGAGTGGTTCTACGAGGAGTTCAGCCGCGGCAGTGGCGGCGGCGTATCCAGCCTGGGCATGGAAAGCCGCACCGAAGCGGTGACTGACACTGCCCAGCCAGAAGGGCCCGCGCCTGAAGAGCGCCGGCGCATTCTCGATCTGTTTCGTAACTGATAGAACTACTGGATAGAGATACTGCTACTGGACAGAGATACTGGTATGGCAGCTCAGGCGCAAAACTGCAACGGCAAACCCGACTGGGCCGAGGCATCGCGGCCTAGGTGGGCAAAAAACTCACCGGCGCCTTTGGTGTCCAGCCACTGACTGCCGTCAAAGCGATAGTGGTAGCCGCCCGATTTGGCGGCCATCCATATTTCGTGCAGCGGTTTTTGCTGGTTAATGATGATTTGCGTGCGGTTAGGAAACGTCAGCGTAATCATGCCGCCCGAGCGTTGGCTGTCGACATCGGCATCAGTGGTGTCGTTGATGCGGTCGCAGCACTGTTCGACCGCCAGCAGCAGCTGCTCGGCGCGGTCCATAAATTCAAGGTCGGTCATACAATTTATCTAACTTATTTATATGTTGAAAGCTCTTCAAATTCTAGCCAGACACAGTGCCCTTGCCGCCAGCTTGGTTGTGCTGTGCGCTTGTGGCCAGCGTGGGCCGCTTTTTTTGCCGACTGACGCCGTCGCACTCCAAACCGATTCCTCCTCCCCAGCCCCTTCTGCCTCCACCGCTTTGCGCGCCACACCATGACCACCACCCCAGCCACACTCCCCGGCCACCCGCACATTGCCTACCAAGAGGGCGCGCTGTGCATTGAAGGCGTGCGCGTCAGCGCGCTGGCAGACAGCTACGGCACGCCGCTGTTTGTCTACTCGCAAGCCGCCATGCAAGACGCCTTGGCCGCCTACCAACGCGGCTTTGCCGGGCGCAAGCTGCACATTTGCTATGCCATGAAGGCCAACTCATCGCTGGCGGTGCTGCAATTTTTTGCCGACCAAGGCTGCGGCTTTGACATCGTCTCCGGCGGCGAACTCGAACGCGTACTGGCCGCTGGCGGCGACGCGCGCAAGGTGATTTTTTCAGGCGTTGGCAAAACCCGCGCCGAGATGCTGCAAGCGCTGCAAGCGGGCATCTTGTGCTTTAACGTCGAAAGCGAAGCCGAACTAGAAGAACTCAGTGCCGTCGCCAGTGCCGCTGGCCACATCGCCCCGGTCAGCATCCGCGTCAACCCGAATGTCGACGCCAAAACCCATCCCTACATTTCGACCGGCCTCAAGGGCAATAAATTTGGCATTGCCCACGAGCGCACGCTGGCCGTGTACCAGCGCGCCGCCAGCTTGCCCGGCCTGCGCGTGGTCGGCATTGACTGCCATATCGGCTCACAAATCACCGAAACCACGCCGTATTTGGACGCCACCGACCGTATGCTGGACTTGGTGGAAAGCATTGAAGCGGCGGGCATCGCCATCCAGCACATCGACTTTGGCGGCGGCTTGGGCATCGACTACAACGGCGACACGCCACCGGCAGCCGATGCACTGTGGGCGCAGTTGCTGGCCAAAATTGATGCCCGCGGCTTTGGCGATCGCCAATTCATCATTGAACCGGGGCGCTCGCTGGTGGGCAACGCCGGGCTGTGCGTGACGCAGGTGCTGTACCTCAAGCCGGGCGAGACCAAGAACTTCTGCATCGTTGACGCCGCCATGAACGACCTGCCGCGCCCGGCCATGTACCAAGCCTTCCACGCCATTGCGCCGCTGCAGGTGCGCACCGAAGGGCCTAGCCAAACCTACGACGTGGTCGGCCCCATCTGCGAAAGCGGCGACTGGATTGGCCGCGACCGCAGCTTGGCAGTGCAAGCGGGCGACCGGCTGGCGGTGCTGTCCACCGGCGCCTACTGTATGTCGATGGCCAGCAACTACAACACACGCGGTCGGGCGGCAGAAGTGATGGTCAGCGGCGCACAGGCCGACTTGATTCGCCAGCGTGAAACCCCAGCCGATACCTTCCGGGGCGAAAAGCTGCGCAGCAAAACTGCATAAAAGGCGCTGAATCGGCTGAAATAAGCCGAAATAGGCCGAAATAGGCCGATGCGACTTAATTTATAGTCAAATCGGCCTCTAGCCCTTATGCAGCAAGCGGGTGCAGCTATCAAAAAGATAGTATCTTAAGCGCTAGCGTGGACTACACGCTGGCGCTTTTGCCGCGTCTGCCGCGCTTGCCACGCTTGCTGCACCCGCCAGCCCAGCAACAGCGCCAAGACAGCGGCGTACAGCGCCACTTCAGCAAAGTCGTTTTTGCCAGCGCGCATCCAAAAGAAATGCAGCACCGACAGCACGGCAACGGCGTACACCGCGCGGTGCAAAGCCCGCCAGCGCTTGGCGCCCAGCCAGCCAATGGCCCCGTTAAACGAGGTAGCCGCCAGCAGCGCCAGCAGCACCAGCGCCAGCGTGCCGACCAAGATAAAGGGCCGCTTGACCACGTCCAGCAGCATCTCGGTGACATCCAGCTCCATGTCAAACACGGCATAGGCCAGCAAGTGCAGCACCGCATAAAAAAACACCCACAGCCCGACCATGCGGCGAAAACGTGCCAAGGCCGGCGTGTGCGTCAGCACGCGCAGCGGCGTCACCGCCAGCGCGAGGCACAAAAAGCGCAGCGTCCAATCGCCCAAAGAGCGGATCAGCGCCTCGGCCGGGTTAGCGCCCAACTGGTCGGCCGCAGCGGCGTAAAACAGCCACGCAAACGGCAGCAGCGCCAACGCGAACAGCACCGGTTTGGCGGCGCGGTGCAACAGTGCTTGGTTCAAAGTCATGGCAGATCAGAAAAATTTCTTCAAATCCATACCGGTGTACAACTGGCCGACTTGGGCCTCATAGCCGTTAAATAGCAGCGTTTTGCGCTTTTTAGCGAACAGGCCGCCAGCTTCGCCAATGCGCCGCTCGGTGGCTTGGCTCCAGCGCGGGTGATCAACGTCGGGGTTGACGTTGGAATAAAAGCCGTATTCATTGCGCGCGGCTTTGTTCCACGCGGTGCCCGGCTCGGTGTCGGTAAAGCGGATTTTGACGATGCTTTTGGCGCTTTTGAAGCCGTACTTCCATGGCACCACCAAGCGCACTGGCGCGCCGTTTTGGTGCGGCAAGACTTCGCCATACATCCCAAAACTCAGCAGCGTCAGCGGGTGCATCGCCTCGTCCATGCGCAGCCCTTCGGTGTAGGGCCAGTCGAGCACGCGCGAGCCAACAAACGGCATCGTCGCCTTGTCGGCCAGCGTGACAAATTCGACATATTTGGCGCTGCCCAGCGGCTCGACCCGCTTGATGAGCGCCGACAGCGAGTAGCCAACCCACGGAATCACCATCGACCAGCCTTCAACACAGCGCATCCGATAAATACGCTCCTCTTGGGCGCTGAGTTTGAGCAGGTCTTCGAGGGTGTAGGCGCCGGGCTTTTTGACTAAGCCTTCAATCTCTACCTTCCAGCCGGCGGTTTTGAGTGCGTGGGCGTTGCGCGCCGGGTCGGTTTTGTCGGTGCCGAATTCGTAAAAATTGTTGTAGGTGCTGGCGTCTTGGTACGAGGTGAGCTTTTCCATCGCCACTGCGCCCGCCACCGGTGATGTGGCCCCGGCCAGCGCCGCCAGCTTGCCCGGGCGCGCCACCGCTGCACCGACGCCCAGCCCACTGTGTCCACCAACCCAGCCGGTCAGTGCCGCGCCGACGGCGCCACCCGCAGCCAAGCGCAGCAGGGCGCGGCGGTCTTGGTAAACACTGTGCGGCGTGATGTCGCTAGACAGCGGATGGTCAAAGCCATTGCGGCGGGAGGAAATGGACATGGTGCGGCTTTCGGGGAAATGCAGAAAAATTGGAGTGCGTGTGATGTGTGCGAAACGCAATAGTTCGCATTTTTCATCACCCGCATTTTTTCTGCTGCCCAGCAGCGCTACCACCCCACACGTGGCTTACAAAGTGCCGTAACTGTGCAAGCCGCTCAAGAACATATTGACGCCCAAGAAGGCAAAGGTGGTCACCACCAGTCCGACCAGCGCCCACCAGGCCGAGACGGTGCCGCGCAGGCCCTTCATCAGGCGCATGTGCAGCCAGGCGGCGTAGTTCAGCCAGACGATCAGCGCCCAAGTTTCTTTCGGGTCCCAGCTCCAGTAGCCGCCCCAAGCCTCAGCGGCCCACAGCGCCCCCAGCACGGTAGCAATGGTAAAAAACGCAAAGCCGACGGCGATGGACTTGTACATCAGGTCGTCCAGCAGCGCCAAGGGCGGCAGTTTGCTGGCAATGTGCTTGCGACCAAACAAAATCGTGGCCACGGCCAGCGCCGAGAAGCCAAAGTAAATCATCCAATAGCTGCTGCCGCTTTCTTGGCCCGCCGTGGGACGAAACACCACCGGCTCAAAGCACAACACCACGCCCAGCAGCCACAGGGGAGCGAGCTTGTACCAGCGCGTCTCACCCGCTGACTGTTTGATGAGGTAGGCAAACGCCACCATCGCCGACAGCGCAAAGGTGCCATAGCCAATAAAGTTGGCCGGCACGTGCAGCTTCATCCACCAGCTTTTCAGCGCTGGCACCAGCGGTTGAATTTCGTGGGCTTCGCGCACCACGGTGTACCAAAGCAAAAAGCCCACCGCTGCGCTGACCACCAGCATGACAAAG
This sequence comes from Giesbergeria sp., assembly GCA_017988165.1. Taxonomy (GTDB): domain Bacteria; phylum Pseudomonadota; class Gammaproteobacteria; order Burkholderiales; family Burkholderiaceae_C; genus Simplicispira. Next base: position 11,599 of record JAGNSH010000019.1, read on the forward strand.
GCACCCAGCGCCCGGGTGCGGTACTGCTCTTCGTAGTACAGGTAAAACGCTGCCGTCATCCAGCAGAACATGACGAACACTTCATACAGGTTGCTGACCGGAATGTGGCCGACATCAACCCCGACCAAGTAGCTTTCGTACCAACGCACCAGCGTACCGATCAGCGCCATGGCGACTGCCACCCAAACCAAACGCGAGCCGATCAGCGACATGGTGGCGCCCTCACCGCGTGCCACCATGCTGATCCAATAAAAAATGGTGCTCATAAAGAACAACATACTCATCCACAGGATGGCCGACTGGCTGGACAAGAAATATTTGAGCCAAAACACCGTATCAGCGCGCGCCAGTTGGCCCACGCCGTCTTGTTGGTACAGGTTGATAGCCAGCAGCGCAAAGCCAGCCGCCACCAGCATCAACACGCGCAGCGGGCGCCAAAACCAACCCAGCCAAATGACGCCGGGAATAGCGCCCATCAAAATGCCTTTTTCGTACACGTCCATGTAGTCGGCATAGCGTTGCAAGGCAAACAGCCCGCCCGCCAGCACCAAGGCGGCAAACAACCAATCGAACCAGTTGCGGCGCGAGAAAAAGCTCTCGTTCAAGCGCAGCGTGGCGTTCTTTGCCGGGCTAGAACCCGTCACGGGAGGAGTGCTGGCAGTGTTCATGCGGTGCTTCCGTCAGGGCGTACCCCGATGAGTTTTTCAGAAATTTGGGCAAATTCAACATCGCCGTCCATGGTCTTGCGGTTGGTTGACAGCGCCATGGTGGCGTGGGTCTGACCGTCGCGCGGCGCCAGCCACACCCAAATGCGCCGTTCGCGCACGTAGAGCATGGCAAAAACACCCAAAATCAAGAAGGCACAACCCAAATAGACAATGTTCTTACCAGGGGCACGCGCCACCTCGAACACGCTGGCTTGCACTTGTTTGAAGTCTGTCAGCTCAAACACCAGTGGCGCTGGGTAGAACTGCACATCGCTCAAAGCGCGCAAGGCTTGGGACATAAAGGCTTGCGTCTGCTCATTGGGCTCAAGCGGGGCCAGAGCGGCGCGCTCGCGTGTCATCTGCGCCAACTCAAACAAGGTGCCGCTCAGAATATGTATCAGCACTTGGCTGGCGCGCTCGCGCTCGGCTTGCGGAACATTGGTTTCCATGAACTGCGCTATGGCTGGCAAGCCGCCCATGCGCTGGCCGTCGTCGCCCACACTGCCGGCAAACAGTGTCAAAGCGCGTGCGGCCGACTGGGTCAGTTGCTCGGCCAAATCTGCACGCTGGCTGTCGACGGCCCGCACCACATAGCGGCGCACCGCTTGCTCGCGCGCCGCAGGGTCGTTGAGCGCGGCATACATCGCCAAGAAACCGTCCGTGCTGTCTTGGGTATCCGCCGGCACGCGCAGGTAGCGCAGCGGGTCAATCGGGTTCTGGCGCACGCCCATCAAAAATATCGGCGCGCCGCCTTCTTCCATCACCATCGGCAGCATGTAGTTGTGGTATTCAAACGCTTGGCCCGAAGCATCGCGCAGCTTGTAGCTGATGCTGGGGCCGACGTTGCGCAGCTCTTTGGTGCTGACGGTTTTATTGGCCGCGCCCAAGCGGGCATCAATGGAGTGGCGCAAGTCCACCTTGCGCACATCGACGCCAGCGCCAGCGTCGTCGTTGGCAAAATTTTCGACGTTGATCAGGCGCAGCGCCGTCAGCTCCAGCATCAACTCTTGCTTTTCTTCGCCCTGCACGCTCTGCGCAGCACCTCCAATCGTGCCCTTCAATTCAAAGGGTTTGGCAGCGCCCAGCAACGACTTGCCTTGCAGCGTCACGCTTGAGCCGCCGTCGTCAAAGCTCGATTGGTAAATCTCGATGCCCTTGTAGCTGGCCGGGTGGTTGACCTCGATACGCGCCGGCACTTCAGCGCCGGTTTCTTTGTCGTGGATGACGACATCGCTGGCAAACAGCTTGGGCATACCGGTGGAGTAGTACTCGACGATAAATTTTTTCAGCTCGACGTTAAACGGCAGCTCTTGCAACAAGATGCCGTCAGATTGGCTGAGGATGGCTGTGCCAGCACGCGAGCCTTCGGCCACCACCAAATTGCCGCGAAAGGTCGGGTTGCGCGCACTCAGGCGGTGATCTGCGGGCACTTGCGAGATCAAGCCGCCGCCGTTGTAGGTGGTCTTGCCGTTGAGCCACATTTGCGCGCGCACGATCAGGTCGCCGTCCAGCAAGCCGCCAATACACACCAACACAATGGCGCTGTGCGCGGCGATGTAGCCCAGCTTGTTGGCCGACCCCGCCTTGGCCGCCACCATCCAGCCGGTGCCCGGGCCGGCCGGCGTGTCGCGCTGCTGCAACTTCACTTTCCAGCCGCCACCGGCGAGCATCTGGCCGATGCGTTGTGCCTCGCTGGCACTGTCGCCGCTCAAGCTGGCCTGCGCCTTGTGGTGAAAAGCGCCGAGATTTTTCTCGCGGATGTTTTCTTTGTAATTGCCCCAATCGGCAATGATTTTGGGGGTATTGCGGGCAATGCACAGCGAGGTGCTGGTGACCAAAAACGCCAAAATCACCAAAAACCACCACGCGCTGTACACCGCGTTGAGCTTGAGCGCCGCAAACACTTCGGCCCAAAACGGCCCAAACTGGTTGACGTAATTGACCGCTGGCTCGTGCTGCTTGAGCACCGTGCCAATGACCGAAGCAATGCAAATTACCGTCAACAGCGCAATCGCAAAGCGCATGGACGACAGCAACTCCACACTGGCACGCACAGCCTGCGAGCGAATCGGTGGGCTCACGCCTAAAGTGTTGTCAGACATGGGAAAAAATATTCGGTAGATTCGGTAGCCGCAATGAAAAGGGCGGGGCCATCAGTGTGATGGGCCCGCCCTTGGGAGCTTAGTGGTTGGCGGTTGGTTCCGTGCAGCGCGCCTTGGACAGCGTCAAGGCACGCGGCAACGCGGCAACGCATCAACGCAGGCCAGCAATGTAGTCAGATACCGCCTTGATTTCGCGGTCGTTGAGTTTGGCAGCAACGCCGGTCATTTGCGGGCTGTTCAAACGCACGCCATCACGGAACTGCACCAACTGGGCAGCGGTGTATTGGGCGTGCTGGCCGCTCAGGCGCGGGTATTGGGCTGGAATGCCAGCGCCGTTGGGGCTGTGGCAAGCAGCGCAAGCGGCGATGTTGCGATCGGGGATGCCGCCGCGATAAATACGCTCGCCAATGGCAACCAATTCTTTGCTTTCGGCCGCGCCGGGCTGGGCAGCATTGCCAGCCACCCACCAAGCGACGTTCTTCATGTCTTCATCGCTCAACATACCGGCAAAGCCTTGCATGATGGCGCTGGTGCGTTTGCCAGCTTTGAATTCTTGCAACTGTTTGACCAAATATTCGGGGTGCTGCTGCGCCAAGCTGGGGTTTTCGCCCAAGGGGGAATTGCCGTCAGCGCCATGGCAGGCAACGCACACGCCCGAAAAAGTTTCTTGCCCTTTGGCAAGGTCGGGCTTGGCAGCGGCGGCAGGAGCATCGGCAGCAGAAGCCGAGAAAGCGGGAGCTACCAGCGCGGCAGCCATGAGCAAGGAGGCGAGTAACTTCATATCGAGGGACTTAGGTGGGATGGCGCAAAACAGCGCGATTCTACAATGACACTCCAACGTATTCGATTAATCCATGACTCAGCCCTCCGCCACGCCCGCTTCTGACAGCACCTTGCCCGCCCCCGATGGCCGCTCGGCCATGGGCTGGATGCACACCGCGCGCTTTCTCACCACCGCCGCCCAACTGCACCAATTGCCCGTCATCGACGTGCCTGAAATCGCTTTTGTCGGCCGATCCAACGCCGGCAAATCGTCCTGCATCAACACCCTGACGCAGCAAAAACAACTGGCCTTTGCCTCCAAAAAACCCGGCCGCACGCAGCACATCAACCTGTTCAGCCTAGGGCGCCAAGGCATCACCGACGCGGTGCTGGCCGACCTGCCCGGCTACGGCTACGCGGCGGTGTCGCGCTCGGACAAGATGCGTTGGCAGCAGGTAATGGTGAACTATTTGGTCAGCCGCCCCAGCCTGACGGGCATCGTGCTGCTGTGCGATCCACGTTTGGGCCTGACGGGATTGGACGAAGCGCTGCTCGAAGTCGTGCGCCCGCGTGTCGAAGACGGCCTGAAATTTTTGGTGCTGCTGACCAAGGCCGACAAACTGACCCGCGCCGAGCAAGCCAAAGCGCTGTCGATTGCCCGCCTGCAAACCGGCGGCGGCGAGGTGCGGATGTTCTCGGCGCTGAAAAAGCAAGGCGTGGACGAAGCCGCGCTGCTGCTGTGGCACTGGGCACATCCACCAGTCACCGACGAAGATGACGCACCGGTCGATGCCGACAGTGCCGACGACGCAAACGATGACTTCAACGCAGACGACGATCCGCCCGCTTTAGACTGAGCACAATAGCTATGTTTTTCATAGCTGCCACCGCATATATCTAAAGGGCTAGAGGCCGTTTTGGCTTAAAAACCCCTCTTAATACACCGACGCCTCACCCGGCGGTCGGGTTTTGAAGCGCTTGTGTACCCAGTAATACTGCCCCGGCATGGTGGCGATGTAGCTCTCTAGCTCTTGGTTCATGCGGGCGGTGTCGGCCTGCACGTCACCCGTCGGAAAGTGCTGCCAAGCCGGGGTGATTTCTGCCACATAGCCGCTCGGCGTCAGGCGCGTGACCATGCCGACCACCTTGGCGCGGCCCAGCCGGGCAAAACGCGACAGCGACGGCACGGTGGCCGTCTGCACGCCGTGAAACGGCACAAAAATCGATTCGTTCGGGCCAAAGTCCATGTCGGGCAGCAAATACAGCAGGCCGCCTTGGCGCAGGCTACTCAAAATCGGCTTGACACCGTCGGCGCGGTTGAGCATCCGCACATCACCAAAACGCTGACGGCCTTGCATAAACCAGTCGTCCACCGCCGGATTCGGGTGCGTGGAAAAAATCGAGGTGAAGGCGCGTGTGGTGCGCAGCGGCAGCGCCAGCCCGCCGGCGTCCATGCCGTAAAAATGCGGCGCAAAAATGATGGTTGGCGTGTCGCCATCAAGTTCGTGCAGCGCGCCTTGCAGCGTCACGCGCTGCTCGACCAGCGCACGCGGTGCCGACCACAGCCAGCTGCGGTCCAGCCAGGTTTGGCAAAAAACCACGAAGGTCTCGCGTGCCCAAGCGCGCCGCTGCGCCGCCGAGGCGTCGGGAAAACACAGCTGCAAATTGCGCAGCGCAATCTTGCGCCGTGGCACCGCCAGCACATACAGCACCTGCCCCAGCAGCCAGCCCAAGGCGCGCAGCCACGCCAGCGGCAAATGCGCCAGCGCGGCCATCAACCCAACGCCAAAACGCCCCATCATGTGGCACCTCCTGTACTGGCGTCAGGGGTAGTGGCGGCCTCTGCGCGCGGCTGTTTGTAGCGGCCATAGCCCCACAAATACTGCTGAGGGCACTGGGCAATGGTGCGCTCCATGGCTTGGTTGATGTGCTGCACCGCCAGCTCTAGTGGCGGCTGCAGCGGCGCGGCCAAGGGCTCGAAATAAGTCACAAAACCGCGCCCCCACGGCAAGCGCTCGCAGCGTGCCAGCACCACTGCCGCGCCGGTTTGCAGCGCCAAACGCGCCGCCAGCGTCATGGTGTAAGCGTCGCGGCCAAACACCGGCGACCAGATGCCTTGGCCCAGCGGCGGCACTTGGTCGGGCAGCAGGCCGACGGCCTCGCCCCGGCGCAGCGCTTTGATCATTTGGCGCACACCGGCCAGCGTGGTGGGCACCGCCTGCACGCCGGGGCGGTTGCGCGCCGTCTCCATCACTTTGGCCAGCCAGGCTTGGCGCGCCGGACGGTACAGCACCGTGATGGGGCCGCATTCGGCACTCCAGCGGCGCGCGGCGGCCTGCACCGACAGCTCAAAACAGCCCAAATGCGGCGTGAGAAAGACGATGCCGCGCCCGGCGGCATAAGCCTCGTTGACGCAAGATTCGCCCACCAAGCGGCACGGCGGCGGCGCGCCCAGCCACAGGCGCGGCAGCTCGGCCACCATGCGCCCGGCGTGGCCCACCGCCGCGCGCACATTGGCAAAGCCGTAACCGGCCAGCGCGGCGTTATCGAGCAAGCGGCGCCGGTAAATGGGCGAGGCCAAAAAAGCCAACCAGCCCAAAGCGGCGCCCACGGCGTGCAGCAACCCCAAAGGCAGTAAGGAAAGAAACCGAAAAACGACGGGCATTAGAATCGATGGGTCGCCAAGTTAAATGAGCAACTTGCAGGGCGACGTTAAACAAGACTGCTAAAGCGTTCGCCAGAAGCTCCACAGGCTGCGCGCAACGCCCTACCTGCCAAAACATAGGAGTTTATTCAAATGGCGAACGACTTTCTTTTTACCTCCGAATCCGTCTCTGAAGGCCACCCCGACAAGGTGTCTGACCAAATCTCCGACGCCATCCTCGACGCCATCCTCGCGCAAGACCCACACGCCCGCGTGGCGGCTGAGACGCTGTGCAACACCGGCCTGGTGGTGCTGGCCGGGGAAATCAGCGCCAAGCCCGGCGTCAATGTGGACTACATCCAAGTGGCGCGCGACACCATCAAGCGCATCGGCTACGACAACACCGAATACGGCATTGACTACAAAGGCTGCGCGGTGCTGGTGGCCTACGACAAGCAAAGCTGCGACATCGCCCAAGGCGTAGACCACGCCTCTGACGACCACCTCAACACCGGCGCCGGCGACCAAGGCCTGATGTTTGGCTACGCCTGCGACGAGACGCCCGACCTGATGCCCGCGCCGATTTACTACGCGCACCGCTTGGTCGAGCGCCAAGCACAACTGCGCAAAGACGGGCGCCTGCCGTTTCTGCGCCCCGACGCCAAGAGCCAAGTCACGCTGCGCTATGTCGACGGCAAGCCGCACAGCATCGACACCGTGGTGCTGTCCACCCAGCACGCGCCTGAAATGAGCTTGGGCGACAAGATGAAGCCCGAGTTTTACGAGGCTATCCGCGAAGAAATCATCCGCCCAGTGCTGCCGGTCGAATGGATCACGCCCGAGACCAAGTACCTCATCAACCCCACCGGGCGCTTCGTCATCGGTGGCCCGCAAGGCGACTGCGGCCTGACCGGGCGCAAGATTATTGTCGACACCTACGGCGGCGCTTGCCCGCACGGCGGCGGCGCCTTCAGTGGCAAAGACCCAACCAAGGTCGACCGCTCGGCCGCCTACGCCGCACGCTACGTGGCCAAAAACATCGTTGCCGCTGGCATTGCGCGCCAGTGCCAAATTCAAGTGGCTTATGCGATTGGCGTGGCCCGGCCGATGAACGTCACCGTCTACACCGAAGGCACCGGCGTAATTCCGGATGCGCAAATCGCCGCGCTGGTGCAAGAGCACTTTGACCTGCGCCCCAAGGGCATCATCCAAATGCTCGACCTGCTGCGCCCCATCTACGAAAAAACCGCCGCCTACGGCCACTTTGGCCGCGACGAGCCAGACTTCACGTGGGAGCGCACCGACAAGGCTGCCTTGCTGCGGGCAGCGGCTGGGCTGTAAGGCACGCCGCTGCGCAGCGGATGGGCATCGGCGCAGCGCGCAAAGCGTTGAAATAGACCCCGCATAGAACGGCACTGGCAGGCGCAGGCGATGCGCTTGGCCCGCTGGCAAGTCTGTTGAGAGCCAAATCAGCTTCCAGCGCTTATCTCGCCTGCGCTACCAGCTATTATTTGCGTAGCACACCACCGCCACGCAACCGCCCATGCCCGCCATCATCACCAGCTTGCTCGACACCGACCTGTACAAATTCACTATGTGGCAGGCGCTGCTGCACCGGCACCCGCAAACGCAGGCCGAGTACGAATTTGTCTGCCGCAACCAGCCGGCCTACCCGCTGGCCGATTTGCTGGACGAAGTCAACGCCGAACTTGACCACCTGTGCCAGCTGCGCTTTACGCCGGGCGAGCTGGACTACTTGGGCGGCTTGCGCTTCATCAAATCTGATTTCATCGATTTTTTGCGCATCTTCCAATTCCAGCGCGCCTTCATCAGCGCCAGCGCCGAGGGCGAGCAGCTGCGCATCGTGGCGCGCGGGCCGCAGGTGCATGTGATGGGCTTTGAGATTTTTGTGCTGGCCATCGTCAACGAGCTGTACTTTCGCCGCTTTGACGCTGCCGCCGCGCTGGCGCAAGGGCGCATCAACCTCGCGCAAAAAATTGCCCAATTGCAGCAACTGGCCAGCGAAGTGGCGCTGGCGCACCCGTTCGAGCTGTTCGACTTTGGCGTGCGCCGGCGCTATTGCAGCGCGTGGCAGCGCGAGGTGGTGCAGGCCTTTGCCAGCCAAGCGGGCGAGTGGTTCAAGGCCACCTCCAACGTGTACTTGGCGCGCGAGTTGAACTTGGTGCCCGTCGGCACGATGGCGCACGAATACCTGCAAACCTACCAAGCGCTGGGCGTGCGCCTGCGCGACTTTCAAACCGCCGCGCTAGAAGATTGGGTGCAGGAGTACCGCGGCGACCTAGGCATCGCCCTGACCGACACCATCGGCATGGACGCCTTTTTGAGCGACTTTGATTTGTACTTTGCCAAGCTGTTTGACGGCCTGCGCCACGACTCGGGCGACCCGTATGTGTGGGGCGAAAAGGCGCTGGCGCACTACGAAAAACTGCGCATCGACGCGCACACCAAGCGCTTGGTGTTCTCCGACGGGCTGGACATTGCGCGTGCGTTGGCGCTGTACCGCCACTTTGGCGAGCGCACGCAGTTGGGCTTTGGCATTGGCACGCAGCTGACCAACGACATGGGGCTGGAGCCGCTGAGCATTGTCATGAAGCTGACCCACGCCAACGGCCAGCCGGTCGCCAAAATCTCCGACAGCCCCGGCAAAACGCTGTGCGACAACCCAACCTTTCTGGCCTATCTGCGCCAAGTGTTCAACGTCACGCCGTAAAGTAGCGCCAGCGGCGCTGTGTTCCGCTCTCTTTATAAGAGCACGTAGCGCTTGTATTTGCGCCATTTCAGGCATAAAACAGTCTGAAACCTACTGAATACAAGCGCTAATAGCTCACTTTTTTGACAAACTGCGGCTGCCCCCCGATCCGACACATGTACGACACCGCTCTCTACATTGGCCGCTTTGAGCCGCCCCACGCCGGCCACATGGCCCTGCTGCAGCGCGCCCTCGACAGCGCGCCGCAGGCCATCGTGGTGATGGGCTCGGCGTGGCAGGTGCGCTCGCCCAAGAACCCGTTTACGTGGCCCGAGCGCGAGGCCATGCTGCGCGCCGCGTTGTCGGCCAACGACAACGC
>JAGNSH010000107.1:0-3687 GCA_017988165.1 Giesbergeria sp.
GGTGGGCGGCGTCGGTCAAAAAGCGCTTTTGCGTCGCCAGCGAGTCGTTCAGCCGCGTTAATAAATCGTTGACCGAGGCCACCAGCGGTGCCACCTCCAGCGGCACGGTGCGGTGGTCGAGCGGGCTGAGGTCGTCTGAGCTGCGCGCGCGGATGCGCTCTTCGAGCTGGTTGAGTGGCTTGATGCCGCGCGCCAGCGCCAGCCACACCAGCAGCACCGCCAGCGGCAAGATGACGAACTGCGGCAGCATCACGCCTTTGATGATTTCGGTGGCCAGCACGCTGCGCTTTTCGCGCGTTTCGGCCACCTGCACCAGCGCTTGGCGCGCTTCGCGCCCCGGCAGGCGCACCCAGATGTAGGCCATGCGGATGTCGATGCCGCGCAGCTCGGCGTCGCGCAGCTGCACTTCGCCGGGGCTGTGCATGGCGTCTTCTGGCGGCAGCGGCAGCGCGCGCTCGCCTGAGAGCAGCTCGCCACTGGGCCCGGTGACTTGGTAATAGACGATGTCGGAGTCGTCGGCGCGCAAAATTTCGCTCGCCGGCTGGGGCAGGTTGAACTGCGCTTTGCCTTTGTGGACGGTGACCAGCTGCGCCAGCGCGTGGGCGTTGTATTCCAGTGCGCGGTCAAACGGCTTGTTGGCAATGCCTTGGGCTACCAGCCACGTCAGCGCCAAGCTGATGGGCCACAGCAGCAGCAAGGGCGTGAGCATCCAGTCGAGAATTTCGCCGAACAGCGAGCGCTGTTCGCGCTGGAAAATCTTCACGGGGCGACGCCTTTGCGTTTATTCGGGGATTTTTTCGAGGCAATAACCCAGTCCGCGCACGGTGGCGATGCGGATGGGGTCTTTTTCGATTTTTTTGCGCAGGCGGTGGATGTAGACCTCGATGGCGTTGTTGCTGACTTCTTCGCCCCATTCGCACAGGCGCTCGACCAGCTGGTCTTTGCTGACCAAGCGGCCCGCGCGTTGCAGCAGCACCTCCAGCAGGCCCAGCTCGCGCGCCGACAGCTCGACCATCTTGCCGTCGATGGTGGCCACCCGCCCGGCTTGGTCGTACACCAGCGGGCCGTGCTTGATGGTGGCGCTGGTGGCGCCCATGCCCCGGCGCGTCAGGGCGCGCACGCGGGCTTCGAGTTCTTGCAGTGAGAACGGCTTGGCCATGTAGTCGTCGGCGCCAAAGTCCAGCCCTTTGACGCGCTCTTCGACGCTGTCGGCGGCCGTCAAAATCAGCACCGGCAGCGACGAGCCTCGGCTGCGCAGTTTTTTCAGCACTTCAAGGCCGTGCATTTTGGGCAGGCCCAAATCCAAAATCAGCAGGTCAAATTCGTTGTTGGTCAGCAGTGCGGTATCGGCTTCGCTGCCACTGGAGACATGGTCGACCACGGCGCCCGAGCTGCGCAGCGTGCGCAGCAGGCCATCGGCCAGCACCTGGTCGTCTTCGGCAATGAGGATGCGCATTCGAGGGTTCTTTCCTTTGAGAAGGCTGTGGGCAGCGCGGTGCCGCGCAATCAGGCCCGATTCTAAGGAGAGCCGCTGGCGTAGGCCTCTAGCCCAATGGCCACGACGACAGCCACGTCATCACCGACTTCGGCGCGAAACTCAGCTTCGGCTTGGCGCACTGCGTCCCGAAACGCCTGCAGCCACGCCAGCCCCGTCGGCGTAAAGCACACCCGCCGCGCGCGCGCATCCAGCAGGTCGGCACTGCGCGTCACCAGTCCCCAGGCGCTGCACTGGTCGACCAAATCGGCCATGGCTTGCTTACTCATGCCGGCGCGCTGCGCCAAGTCGGTCACGCGGTCGCCGCCGAGCGACAAATGCCGCGTGATGTGGATGTGCGCGGCGCTGACTTGGTCGCGCGCCGCCAGATTCGACAGGGCCAGCGGCACTTCGACATTGCGCGCCATCAGTTGCAGCACGCGCGCATCAAAACGGCGCAGTGCGTGGCCCATCAAACGTCCTAAATGGGTTTGGCGCCAGCCGTCGTCCAGCGGCGGCGCGGGGAGGGTGGGGGCGGTTTGGGTCATGTTATATGGTCAATCAAACTGACTAAAAAATAGAGTTTAAATTTATATAAGCGGCTTAAACTACTGTTCAAGCATCCAGTCAGACTGGGCCAATAAGCAAAATTTCATCTTTATCCTGTTGATTTTTAAGGAAATTACCATGAGTGCTCCCATCAACCGCGCCATCGCTGTCGACAGCGAAAAATCCAAAGCCTTGGCTGCCGCCTTGGCACAAATCGAAAAACAATTTGGCAAAGGCACCGTGATGCGCCTGGGCGAAGGCGAGGTGATTGAGGACATCCAAGTCGTCTCCACCGGCTCGCTGGGGCTGGACGTGGCGCTGGGCGTGGGCGGCCTGCCGCGCGGCCGGGTGATTGAGATTTACGGCCCCGAGTCGTCGGGCAAAACCACGCTGTCGCTGCAAGTCATTTCTGAAATGCAAAAGCTGGGCGGCCAGTGCGCCTTTGTCGATGCCGAGCACGCGCTGGACATCCAATATGCGCAAAACCTGGGCATCAATCTGCAAGATTTGCTCATCAGCCAGCCCGACACCGGCGAGCAAGCGCTGGAGATTGTCGACAGCCTGGTGCGCTCGGGCGCGGTCGATTTGATTGTGGTCGACTCGGTCGCGGCGCTGACGCCCAAGGCCGAAATTGAAGGCGACATGGGCGACAGCCTGCCCGGCCTGCAAGCGCGCCTGATGAGCCAAGCGCTGCGCAAGCTGACCGGCAGCATCAAAAAGACCAACTGCACCGTCATCTTCATCAACCAAATCCGCATGAAGATTGGCGTGATGTTTGGCTCGCCCGAGACCACCACCGGCGGCAATGCGCTGAAGTTCTACGCCTCGGTGCGCCTGGACATTCGCCGCATTGGCTCCATCAAAAAGGGCGACGAGGTGATTGGCAACGAAACCCGCGTCAAGGTGGTCAAAAACAAGGTGTCGCCACCGTTCAAAACGGCGGAGTTTGATATTTTGTTTGGCGAAGGCATCTCGCGCGAGGGCGAAATCATCGACATGGGTGTGGTGGCGCGCTTGGTCGAAAAATCCGGCGCTTGGTACGCCTACAACGGCGAAAAAATCGGCCAAGGCCGCGACAACGCCCGCGAGTTTTTGCGCGAAAACCCGGCGCTGGCGCACGAGATTGAAAACAAAGTGCGCGACAGCTTGGGCATTGCTGCCTTGCCTGCCGCCGTGGGCGGGCCCGTTGCCGAGAGCGATGCCGCAGAGCTGCCCGCAGCCGCCGTCGCAAAAGCGCGCAAGGCCGAAGCCAAAATCGAGCCAAAAGCTGAAAAAGCTGAAAAATCTGAATGAAAAGTGGCTCTAGCCCTTTAGATACGTGCGCTGATAGCTATTAATACCGTAGTAAATGGCGACGGTTCCGATTTCCCTCAAAGGCCGCGCCCTGCGTTATCTGGCAGGGCGCGAGCATTCGCGGGCCGAGCTGGTGCGCAAGCTGGCACCGCACGAAGAAGAGCCCGGCCAAATCGAGCGCGTGCTGGACGATTTGCAGGCCAAAGACTTTATCAGCGAGGCGCGGGTGGTGGCTTCGGTCATCAACCGCCGCGCTGCCAGCTTGGGTGGGGCGCGCTTGCGCCAAGAGCTGCAAGCCAAAGGCATTGACGCGCAGCGGGTGCGCGATGCCGTAGAGCAGCTGAAAGATACCGAGTTGGAGCGCGCCCAAG
>JAGNSH010000107.1:3787-7118 GCA_017988165.1 Giesbergeria sp.
AACCGCCGCGCTGCCAGCTTGGGTGGGGCGCGCTTGCGCCAAGAGCTGCAAGCCAAAGGCATTGACGCGCAGCGGGTGCGCGATGCCGTAGAGCAGCTGAAAGATACCGAGTTGGAGCGCGCCCAAGAGGTGTGGCGCAAGCGCTTTGGCGAGGCAGCGCTAGACACCAAGCAGTGGGCGCGCCAAGTGCGCTTTTTGATGGCGCGCGGTTTTGCCGCTGACGTGGTGCGCCGCGTGGTGCCGCCCGCGCCGCGCTAAGGCGTCTTAAATTCCCAGCATCAACTTGAGGTTTTGCACCGCTGCGCCACTGGCACCCTTGCCCAGGTTGTCTAAGCGCGCAACCAGCACCGCTTGGCGATAGTTCTCGTTGCCAAAGACGCGCAATTCCAATTGGTTGGTGCCGGCCAAGGTGTCGGCGGCCAGTTTGCCGTCGTCGGTGGCGGGCAAGACCTTCACCCATTGCTCAGGCGTATTGGTGGCGGCGTAGTGCGCGGCCAGCGCGTGGTGCAGGTCGGCGGCAGTGGGCGCGCCGGGCAGCAAGTCCAGGTGCAGCGGCAGTTGCACCAACATTCCTTGGGCAAAGTTGGCCACCGCAGGAATAAAGATGGGGCGGCGCGTCAGGCCGGTGTAGTGCAATATTTCGGGGATGTGCTTGTGCGCCAAGCCCAGCGCATAAGCCTCGTAAGGCGGCGCGTTGCCGGCTTCGTAGGCCTCGATCATCGGGCGACCACCGCCGCTGTAGCCGCTGACCGAAGGCAGCGCCAGCGCAAAATCTTTGGGCACCAGACCCGCATCGACCAGCGGGCGCAGCAGCGCAATGGCGCCGGTGGCGTAGCAGCCGGGATTCGAGACGCGGCTGGCGCTGCGCACGGCGTCGGCTTGGCCGGCGCACAACTCGGGAAAGCCAAACACCCAGCCCGGCGCGGTGCGGTGGGCGGTGCTGGCGTCAATCACTTTGATGGTGCGGCCAGTGGCTTGCTCTATGTCGCTGACCATGGCCACGGTGTCGCGCGCGGCGTCGTCGTGCAGACACAGCACCACCACATCGACCTCGGCTATCAGGGCGCGCTTGGCGGCGGGGTCTTTGCGCTGCTCGGTCGCAATGCTGACCAGTTGCACTTGCGCCATGCTGTGCAGGCGTTCGCGAATTTGCAAGCCGGTGGTGCCGGCTTCGCCGTCAATAAAAATTTTGAACATGGGTGGCTCCAGCGCAGGTGGGTCGGGCAGCCCAGCTGCGGATTGTGTAAGTTTTTCACAAGGTGCGATGCGCCGCCGCATGATACATTCGGCAACTGCCATGTCCCATGCCCGCACCAGACATTTCAACCATGGTAGCCGGGTGAAATCCAGTTCCTGAGAGAGCCCTCATGAAGATTCACGAATACCAAGCCAAGGAAATCTTGCGCAATTTTGGTGTGCCCGTTCCGCGTGGCATTCCCGCTTTTACCGTCCAAGAGGCTGTCGAAGCAGCCCAAAAGCTGGGCGGCCCCGTGTGGGTGGTCAAGGCCCAAATCCACGCCGGTGGCCGTGGTAAGGGTGGCGGCGTCAAAGTCGCCAAGACCATCGAGGACGTCAAGCGCATTGCTGGCGAGATTTTGGGTATGCAGCTCAAAACGCACCAAACCGGCCCTGAAGGCCAAAAAGTGCGCCGCCTGTATATCGAAGACGGTGCCGACATCCAAAAGGAATACTACGTTTCGTTGGTGACCGACCGCGCTACGCAAAAGGTGGCCTTCATTGCCTCCAGCGAAGGCGGTATGGACATCGAGGAAGTGGCCCATTCCACCCCCGAAAAAATCATCACCGAGTTCATCGACCCGCTGACCGGTTTGGGTGCTGAACAAGCCACCAAGATTGCCAATGGCATCGGCCTGCCGGCTGAGTCCACCGCCCAAGCGGTCGATATCTTCCAAAAGCTGTACCAGTGCTACATGGACACCGACGCTTCGTTGGTCGAAATCAACCCGCTCAACCGCAACAGCAAAAACGAGCTGATAGCACTGGACGCCAAGTTCAACTTTGACCCCAACGCGCTGTTCCGTCACGCCGATATCGTGACCTACCGCGACTTGGACGAAGAAGACCCAGCCGAAGTGGAAGCCTCCAAGTTTGACCTGGCCTACATCAGCCTGGACGGCAACATTGGTTGCTTGGTCAACGGCGCTGGCTTGGCCATGGCCACCATGGACACCATCAAGCTGTTTGGCGGCGAGCCAGCCAACTTCTTGGACGTCGGCGGCGGCGCTACGGCAGAGAAAGTCACCGAAGCCTTCAAGATCATGCTGGCGAACAAGAACGTCAAGGGCATCTTGGTCAACATCTTCGGCGGCATCATGAAGTGCGACACCATTGCCACCGGCGTGATTGCTGCCTGCAAGGCCGTCAACCTGTCGGTGCCACTGGTGGTGCGCATGAAGGGTACCAACGACGAGCTGGGCAAGAAGTTGCTGGCCGAGTCGGGCCTGCCCATCATCTCTGCAGACACCATGGCCGAAGCCGCGACCCAGATCGTCGCCGCTGTGTCGAAGTAAACCAGGAAAAGTCATGTCGATCTACATCAACAAAGACACCAAAGTCATCACCCAAGGCATTACCGGCAAGACCGGCCAGTTCCACACGGAAAAGTGCCAAGAATACGCAAACGGCAAAAACTGCTTCGTCGCTGGCGTCAACCCGAAGAAGGCCGGCGAGTCGATCTTCAACATCCCAATTTACGCTTCGGTCAAAGAAGCGGCGCACCAAACCGGCGCGACCGTGTCGGTGATCTACGTGCCGCCCGCTGGCGCAGCTGCTGCTATCTGGGAAGCGGTTGAAGCCGACTTGGATTTGGCCATTTGCATCACCGAAGGCATTCCAGTGCGCGATATGCTGGAAGTGCGCAACAAAATGCGCGCCAAAGAAGCCGCTGGTGGCAAAAAGACGCTGCTGCTGGGCCCTAACTGCCCCGGCATCATCACGCCCGACGAAATCAAAATCGGCATCATGCCCGGCCACATCCACCGCAAGGGCCGCATTGGCGTGGTCTCGCGCTCGGGCACGCTGACGTATGAAGCCGTGGCGATGCTGACCGAAGTCGGTCTGGGCCAGTCCACTGCCGTGGGCATTGGTGGCGATCCGATCAACGGCTTGAAGCACATCGACGTGATGCGCGCCTTCAATGACGACCCAGACACCGATGCCGTCATCATGATTGGCGAAATCGGTGGCCCCGATGAAGCCGAAGCCGCCCTGTGGTGCAAAGCCAACATGAAAAAGCCCATCGTCGGCTTTATCGCTGGCGTGACCGCTCCTGCGGGCAAGCGCATGGGCCACGCCGGTGCGCTGATCTCTG
>JAGNSH010000108.1 GCA_017988165.1 Giesbergeria sp.
TCTCTTAATAGTTTGCGTAAGTCCTATTAACCTTTTGCCGTAAAAATGAATAAAACAATCAAAGAGGCCTTGTGTATTCTTGAGGGGCTTGGAGTTCCATTGAATGACTTGACGGAGCGGCGAAAAGAAAAAATGGCTAAGGCCTTTATGTCGGTTGCGGGATTAAAGCCTGGAATGGGTTGGAGTGAAATAAAAGATAATGATGCTGGGCATTGATTAACCACGCGGCAAATTATTTCTCATATGAATTCTTGCTGGGGCGAAAGTATTTCTTTTGGCTCGTATGATGACATTAGAAGAAAAGACATGGTTCTTCCAGTTGAAGCATTTATTGTGCTGAATAGTGCAAAAAATCCTAATGCAAATACCAATGATGGAACGCGCGGTTTTGCTATCAGTCCGCTTGCTGCCAAGGCAATCCGTCAATATGGAACTGCTGACTGGATGGCGGCTGTTGAATTTTTCCATCAGGGGCGGCCTACACTGGCTTCAAAATTAAATAGAACACGTAATTTGGCACGTGTGCCAGTTCGCATGAGTGAAGATATGACGCTCACGTTCACTGCTGGCGGGCATAATGAATTACAAAAATTAATTATTGAATCTTTCTTGCCTATTTATGGGCATGATTCAAAAATTCTTTATGTTGGAGATACTGCAAAGAAAAATTTATTTGTTGACGAAAAAGGCCTTAAATTAATAAATTTTTTTGAATTAATACATGACAAGCTTCCTGATATTATTGCTTATTCAGAAAAAAATAATTGGCTGTATTTGATTGAAGCGGTAACGACAGCTAACCCGATTACAGAATTGCGGCGCAGTACCTTGCTGCATTTGGCTTCAAAATGCACAGCAGACTTGATATTTGTGACGGCATTTCCTGATCGAGATACGTATAGAAAATTTTCACGCGATATTGCCTGGGAAACAGAAGTGTGGATTGCCGATGCGCCGGAACACATGATTCATTTCAATGGGGATAAATTTTTGGGCCCGCACAAGTAACGCCACATACCCTACTGGCTAAAAAAATGGCCAAAACAGCCGCTAGCCCTTATGCAGCAAGCGGCTTAAGCTATCAAAAAAGAAGTATTTTCGTCCCCGGTAGCACATCAACTACCGCATTGGTTTCTCGCGGCCCAGTCGCACAATGGCGGCCATGTTGACCCTCCAAAATATCCGCGACGCCGCTGTGCGTCTGCAAGGCCAGGTGCTCGATACGCCCTGCGTCGAGTCCAAAACCCTGTCCGACATCGTGGGCGCGCAGGTGTTTTTGAAGTTTGAAAACCTGCAGTTCACCGCCTCGTTCAAAGAGCGCGGCGCCTGCAACAAGCTGGCGCAGCTGACGCCCGCAGAGCGCGCGCGCGGCGTCGTCGCCATGAGCGCCGGCAACCACGCGCAGGGCGTGGCCTACCACGCGCAGCGGCTGGGCATTCGCGCCGTCATCGTCATGCCGCGCTTTACGCCCGGCGTGAAGGTTGAGCGCACGCGCGGCTTTGGCGCCGAGGTGGTGCTGCACGGCGACACGCTCGAAGCCGCCAGCGCCCACGCCCACGCGCTGGCCGAGGCTCAAGGGCTGGTGTTTGTCCACCCGTACGACGACGAGGCCGTGGCCGCCGGCCAAGGCACGCTGGGGCTGGAGATGCTGGCCGCCGTGCCGGACTTGGACACGCTGGTGATTGCCGTCGGCGGCGGCGGGCTGATGGCGGGGGTAGCGACGGCGGCGCGCGCGCTGCGGCCGGACATCACGCTGATTGGCGTGCAAACCACGCGCTTTCCGGCGATGGTCAACGCCGTCCAAGGCACGCATTACCCGCAGGGCACCTCGACCATTGCCGAGGGCATTGCCGTCGGCACGCCCGGCCAGATGACGCAAGAAGTTATCAAGCGCTTGGTGGACGACTTGGTGCTGGTGGATGAGGGCGACATCGAGCAAGCGGTGCTGATGCTGCTGGAGATTGAGAAAACCTTGGTCGAAGGCGCGGGCGCGGCCGGGCTGGCGGCGCTGCTGCGCTACCCCGAGCGCTTTGCCGGTCAAAAGGTCGGTTTGGTGCTGTGCGGCGGCAACATCGACCCGCTGCTGCTGGCCTCGATCATTGAGCGCGGCATGGCGCGCTCGGGGCGGCTGGCGCGCATCAAGGTCAGCGCACGCGACACGCCCGGCGCGCTGGCACGCATCACCGCCACCGTGGCCGAGGCCGGTGCCAACATCGAAGAAGTCCACCACCAGCGCGCCTTCACTTTGCTGGCGGCGCAAAACGTCGAGATCGAACTGGTGCTGCAAACCCGTGGCCACGCCCACGTGGCGCAGGTGCTGGAGCAGCTGCGCAGCGCTGGGCTGGAGGCCGTGATGCTCTGATGCCCTGAATTTTTACGGGACGCATAACGTCATGCTTTTTATGCATGATTTTGATGCCCCTTGGGAAGACAAAACTCGGGGAGCTTCTTAAAATCGCTATCCCAGTCAATATCGCGCAGCCGATTTCCCCTCCCCTTCGCCGACTGAGTTGATCAGCTGTTTTTTCAAAGGCAGTGGCAGCGCGGGGCGCTTCCTTTGAAAAAACCGTTTTTCACTTTAAGGATGCGCCCGATGAATTCTCCCCATATGCAAGGCTTGAGCCTCAACGCCCCCGCTTACGTCAAAAACGCCCGCCTGCTGGCGTGGGTGGCCGACATGGTGGCCTTGTGCAAGCCCGCCAACATCCACTGGTGTGACGGCAGCAAAGAAGAATACGACCTGCTGTGCCAGCAATTGGTTGACGCCGGCACCTTCAAAAAGCTCAACCCCGCCAAGCGCCCCAACAGCTTTTTGGCTTGCTCTGACCCGTCGGACGTGGCGCGCGTTGAAGACCGCACCTACATCTGCTCGGCCAACAAAGAAGACGCTGGCCCGACCAACAACTGGATGGCCCCGGCAGAAATGCGCGCCACCTTGAGCCCGCTGTTTGACGGCTGTATGCAAGGGCGCACCCTGTACGTGGTGCCGTTCAGCATGGGCCCGCTGGGCAGCCACATCGCCCACATTGGCGTCGAGCTGACCGACAGCGCTTATGTCGCGGTCAACCAAAAGCTGATGACGCGCATGGGCAAAGCGGTGTACGACGTGCTGGGCGTAGACGGCGCGTTTGTGCCGTGCATGCACACCGTCGGCGCGCCGCTGGCGGCGGGCGAAAAGGACAGCACCAGCTGGCCGTGCAACCCCGACACCAAATACATCGTGCATTTTCCTGAGACGCGCGAAATCTGGTCGTATGGCTCGGGCTACGGCGGCAACGCGCTGCTGGGCAAAAAGTGCTTGGCACTGCGCATCGCCTCGACCATGGGCCGCGACGAAGGCTGGCTGGCCGAGCACATGCTCATCTTGGGCGTGACCAACCCGGCGGGCAAAAAGTACCACGTGGCAGCGGCGTTCCCCAGCGCTTGCGGCAAGACCAACTTCTCGATGCTGGTGCCGCCCGAGGCCGGCTTTGCCGGCTGGAAAGTCACCACCATTGGCGACGACATTGCGTGGATCAAGCCGCAAGCGGACGGCAAGATGATGGCCATCAACCCCGAGGCGGGCTACTTTGGCGTGGCGCCCGGCACCAACATGCACACCAACCCCAACTGCATGCTGTCGCTGAACCAAGACGTGATTTTCACCAACGTCGCCCTGACCGATGACGGCGATGTGTGGTGGGAAGGCATGGAGCAAGACACCGGCGTGGTGCCCGATCATTTGATCGACTGGCAAGGGCGCGACTGGACGCCGCAAATCGCCAAAGAAACCGGCGCCAAGGCCGCCCACCCCAACTCGCGCTTCACCGTGGCTGCCACCAACAACCCGGCCATCGACCCGGCGTGGGACGACCCGGCTGGCGTGGCGATTGATGCGTTCATGTTTGGCGGTCGCCGCTCGAGCACCGTGCCGCTGGTGACCGAGGCGCGCAACTGGACCGAGGGCGTCTACATGGCCGCCACTATGGGCTCGGAGACCACCGCTGCCGCCTTTGGCCAACAAGGCGTGGTGCGCCGCGACCCATTCGCCATGCTGCCGTTTTGCGGCTACAACATGAGCGACTACTTCCAGCACTGGCTTGACACCGGTGCCAAACTGGCCGCTGCCGGCGCCACGCTGCCGCGCATTTACACCACCAACTGGTTCCGCAAAAACGCCGCTGGCAAGTTTGTCTGGCCCGGCTATGGCGACAACATGCGCGTGCTCAAGTGGATGATTGACCGCATCGAAGGCCAAGCCCAAGGCACCGAGACCGCGCTGGGCGTGGCACCGACCTACGCCGAAATCAACTGGACCGGCATCGAGTTCTCGCCCGAGCAGTTTGCGACTGTGACCAGCATCGACCAAGCCGCATGGCAAGCCGAGCTCAAGCTGCACGACGATCACTTTGACAAGCTGGCCTACCATATGCCGCAAGCCTTGCTCGATACCAAGGCGGCGCTGGCCAAGCGTTTGGCGGGTTAATCCAGCCGGGTCATTGTCTTTGTGACCTGCCCAAGCCGCGTTGCTGTCCAGCACGCGGCTTTTTTGTGGGCGCACTGCGCTGCTGGCGGTGGCCAGTGACAATCAAGGCCATGAAAATCCAGCTGCTGTCTGACCTGCACCTTGAAGTCCATCCGCACTTTGTGCCCCAGCCCACGCCCGGCGCTGACGTGCTGGTGCTGGCCGGTGACATTGGCTCGTACCAAAGTGGCTCGCTGCTGGACGCAATGGGCGATAGCGACTTTGGGCTGGGGCGCTTTGCCCATTGGCCGGTGCCAGTGATTTTTGTCCCCGGCAACCACGAGTACGACGCGCAAGACTTTGACGCTGCACACGCCCGCCTGCGCGCCACCTGCGAGCGCTTGGGGCTTATCTGGCTAGAGCGCGAAAGCATGGTGCTGCACGGCGTGCGCTTTGTTGGCACCACGCTGTGGAGCGACTTTGATGCGCTGGCCGAACACGAGGGCAGCAGCGACCTGGCGCGGCGCCTGCGCCAGCGCGACAAAGCCTTCAGGGCAGCCAATTTCTATCTGAAAAAAACCGGCGGCACCCGCGACGAGGCAGCGTTTTTAGCGCCTGCGGTGCGCGAGCAAGGGCTGCTGTGCCAACAGTGGTTGCGCGAGACTTTGGCCACGCCGTTTGACGGCCCCACGGTGGCCGTGACGCACTTTGCCCCCAGCCTGCACAGCGCCGACCCGCGCTACGGCCTGGTGCCCGGCACGGCGGGGTTTTGCAATGCGCTGGACGATTGTTTGGCGCCGGTGCAGCTGTGGTTGCACGGCCATCTGCACGCACCGCTGGACTACACCGTGCAGGGCGCGCATCCCAGCGGCACGCCGTGGCAATGCCGCGTGGTGGCCAACCCGCTGGGCTATGCCCGCAAAGGCGAGCAAAGCGCCTTTGTGGCGCAAAACTGCATCAACTTATGATGGCCGTTTTGATTGAGGAGTGCCCTATATGAACATCTTGCTTGCCGTTGACGGCAGTGCCTACACCAAAAAAATGCTGGCCCATTTGGCGGCGCATGCGTATTTGCAAGGCACTTTGCACCAATACACCGCGATCACGGTGCAGCCGGCGCTGCCGGCGCGCGCGCGGGCGGCCGTGGGCAAAGAGGTGGTCAACCAGTATTACGCCGACGAGGCCGAGAAGGTGATGGGCCCGGTGTGCAAATACCTAGAGCGCCATGGCGTCACGCCCCAGCGCGTGGTCAAGGTCGGCGCCGTCGGCGAGACCATCGCCGCTTTTGCCGATGCAGAAAAATTTGATATGTTGGTGATGGGCTCGCGCGGCCATGGTGCCTTGGCAACTTTGGTGATGGGCTCAGTCACCACGCAGGTGCTGGCCAATAGCATGGTGCCCGTGCTGATCGTGCGCTAAAGCTCGGCTGCGCTTGCCCGCGCAGCCAGCCCGTCAAAGCTGGTGCGCAGCACCAGTTCAACTATTTCAGCGTTGTCATACAACCCGGCATCTTGCAAAAACCCTGCCGCTGGGTCGCAGGCGCGGGCGTACAAGATGTGCAGCACCACGCGCGGCGGCAGGGCGGCGTCTAGCGCGCCTTGTTGCTGCGCCTGTGCAATCCACTGCTCTAGGCACTGGCTGACTGGCAGCCACTCGATCAGGCAGTCGTGGTGCTCGCGCAGCATGGTGCGCAGCGGCGAATGGCTGCCCGGCCACTCCGGAATTTCTTGTGCCAGCAGGCGCTGCAGCGACCAGCGCACCACGGCGCGCAATTTCTCCAGCGGCGCGGCCTCTGGCTCCAGCGTCTCCAAGTAGGCGCGCACCTGGCTGAGCATTTGCACCACGGCAGCGCAACACAGGTCGTCTTTGCTGCTGAAATGCTTGTACAAGCTGGCCTTGGCAATGCCGACGGCATCGGCCACGTCGTCCATGGTCATGGCGGCAAAAGTCTTTTGGCACAGCAGCTGACTTGCTGCCTGAAGAATCGCTTCTTGGCGCACGTCGAGCATTTGCTCGCGAAAAGAACGCCGGGGCGTTGCGGTGGTCATAGCTGCATCTTAGCCACGCAGAAATAGGCTTAGCTTGCTCAGTCTATTGGCGACTTGCCAGTCACGCTGCACGATTTGGTGTCCCGACCGATAATCGCCAGCCCCCACCCGCCGCCTGCCTATCCTCACCCAGCCTTGATCGCTGCTGCCTGTGTCCAGTTCTGCTTTGCTTCAACCCCGCCCGCCTGATTTTTCGTCTGCCGACTTTCGTGCAGCGCTGTCTATGTTTGCTACTGGCGTCACCATCGTCACGGCACGCAGCGCGCAGGGTGACTTAGTTGGTTTGACGGTCAGCTCGTTCAACACCGTATCGCTGGCGCCGCCGCTGGTGCTGTGGAGTTTGGCGCACAGCGCCGCCTCGTTGCCGGTGTTTGCCGCTGGCGCGCCCTACGCCATTCATGTGCTTGGGGCGCAGCAACAAGCGCTGGCCGAACGTTTTGCCACGCGCGGCGTTGACCGCTGGGCCGGCGTGCAATACACCAGCGCCGCCAATGGCACGCCGCTGCTGGCGGGCGCGGTGGCGACGTTTGAGTGCTTTAACCGCAGCCGCTACGACGAGGGCGACCATGTGAT
>JAGNSH010000020.1 GCA_017988165.1 Giesbergeria sp.
GTACGTTAGAGAAACTGCTGCCCGGCATGATTTTCACCATCGAGCCGATGCTCAACGCCGGCCGGCGCGAAATCAAAGACTTTGGCAACGACGGCTGGACCATCATCACCAAAGACCGCAGCCTGACGGCGCAGTGGGAGCACACCGTGCTGGTCACACCCACCGGCTACGAGGTGCTGACGCTGTCGGACGGCGCCCCGGCGCTGCCCGACTTTGTCCACGCCACCGCCACCTGAGCGCCAAGCATTTATCTTCTTCGGTCACCCCCTACGCCCCTGCCCATGACCGAACTGCAAGCCCTGCGCGAACGCTACCGCAGCGACAAGGCCGCCCTGCTGGCGCAGCTGCCAAGCTCGCTGGCCGCCAGCCGGGGCATTCACGCGCGGCTGCGCAAACTGGCGGCGCTGACAGAGGCGCTGCTGTGCGGCCTGTGCCAGCGCGCGGCTTTGCCGGGGCCCATTGCCTTGGTGGCTGTGGGCGGTTTTGGGCGGCGCCAGTTGTTTCCGTATTCCGATGTTGACGTGCTGGTGCTGGTGCCAGAGACCCACATCGACCCGGCGCTGCGCGAAAAAATTGAAGCCTTTATCCACAGCTGCTGGGATGTGGGGCTGGAGATTGGCTCCAGCGTGCGCACGGTCAGCGAGTGCCTCGAAGAGTCGCGCCGCGACATCACCGTGCAAACCTCGCTGCTAGAGGCGCATTTGGTCTGTGGCAACGCCGCGCTGTTTGCCGACTTTCAGCAGCAGTTTCGCGCCCACTTGGACGTGCGCGCCTTCTGCGTGGCCAAGACGCTGGAGATGCACCAACGCCACCACAAATACGAAGACACGCCGTATGCGCTAGAGCCCAACTGCAAAGAGTCGCCCGGCGGTTTGCGCGACCTGCAAATGATTTTGTGGATAGCACAGGCCGCGGGACTGGGCAATAGCTGGCAAGAGCTGGCCGCCAGCGGCTTGGCTACGCCGTTTGAGGTGCGCCAAATTGAGCGCAACCATGCCATCTTGTGCCTGATCCGCGCGCGCCTGCACCTGCTGGCCGGGCGGCGCGAAGACCGGCTGGTGTTTGACCTGCAAACCGCCGTGGCCGAGTCGTTTGGCTACCGCTCGCATTCGCCCGATGGCGCACTGCTGCCAATGCGCGCCAGCGAGGCGCTGATGCGGCGCTACTACTGGGCGGCCAAGGCGGTGACGCAACTGAGCCAAATTTTGCTGCTCAACATCGAAGAGCGCCTGAACCCGCCCACGCGCCCACCGCAGCGCATCAACGCGCGCTTTTTTGACAAGGGCGCCATGATCGAAGTCGCCAGCGACGACCTGTACCAGCGCGATCCGCACGCCATCCTCGAGACGTTTTTGCTCTACCAAACCTCGGCCGCACTGCAAGACCTGTCGGCGCGCACGCTGCGCGCGCTCTACAGCGCCCGCAGCGTGATGGACAACGCCTTTCGGCGCGACCCGGTCAACCGCGCTGCCTTTATGCGCATCCTGCAACAACCGGCCGGCCTGACGCACGCCTCGCGCTTGATGAACCAGACCTCCGTGCTGGGGCGCTATGTCTGGCCGTTTCGCCGCATCGTCGGGCAAATGCAGCACGACCTGTTTCACGTTTACACCGTCGATCAGCACATCCTCATGGTCCTGCGCAATGTGCGGCGCTTTTTTGTCGCCGAGCACGCGCACGAATACCCGTTTTGCTCGCAACTGGCCGCCGGCTGGGACAAGCCGTGGATTTTGTACATCGCCGCGCTGTTTCACGACATTGGCAAAGGGCGCGGGGGCGATCATTCGCAGATTGGCGCGCTTGAAATACGGCGCTTTTGCCGCCAACACGCGCCCTACGGCATTGCACGTGAAGACGCGCAGTTGATGGAGTTTTTGGTGCGCGAGCACCTGACCATGAGCACCGTGGCGCAAAAGCAAGACCTGAGCGACCCCCATGTCATCACCCGCTTTGCCCAGTGCGTCGGCAACGAGCGCTATTTGACGGCGCTGTATTTGCTCACCGTGGCCGACATCCGTGGCACCAGCCCCAAAGTGTGGAACGCCTGGAAGGGCAAGCTGCTAGAAGACCTGTACCACGCCACGCTGCGCACCTTGGGTGGCAACAGCCCCGACGCCGCCGCCGACATCGGCGCGCGCAAACGCGAAGCGCTGGTGCTGCTGGCGCTGAACGCCCAGCCGTTTGAGTCGCACAAGGCGCTGTGGGAGACGCTGGACCTGAGCTATTTCATGCGCCACGAGGCGGCCGACATCGTCTGGCACACCCGCCACCTGTCGCGCCATGTGGCCGCTGTGCGCCCTGTGGTGCGCGCGCGCCAGTCCTTGGCCGGCGAGGGGCTGCAGGTAATGGTGTATGCGCTGGACCAGCGCGACCTGTTTGCCCGGGTGTGCGGCTACTTTGACCAAGCCAATTTCAGCATCTTGGACGCGCGCGTCCACACCACCAGCAACGGCTACGCGCTCGATACCTTTCAGGTCATCAGCCCGACGCTGCCCGATCACTACCGAGAGTTGACGCACATGGTCGAAAACGACCTGATGCACGCGATTGAAGAAAACGGCCCACTGCCCGAGCCGGGCCGGCGGCGCCTGTCGCGCCGTGCCAAGAGCTTTCCGTTCACCCCGCGCGTGACGCTGCGCCCCGACGAAAAAGCCCAGCGCTGGCTGCTGGGCATCTCGGCCAGCGACCGCGCTGGGCTGCTGTATTTGGTGGCGCGGGTGCTGGCGCGCCACGGCCTGAGCGTGCAACTGGCCAAGGTCAGCACGCTGGGCGAGCGCGTCGAAGACACTTTCTTGATCCACGGCCCCGAGCTGCAAAGCAGCGCGCACCAAATCCAAATTGAGACCGAAGTGCTGCAAGCACTGTCTTCTTGAATAGACTTTGAATTGAAATAATTTGATAGCTGCTAGCGCTTGCTGTATAAGGGCTAGAGGCACTTTTGACCACCAACCACTCCCGGAGAACCCTATGTACCAACATTTGCTGCTGCCCACCGACGGATCGCCCTTGTCTGAAAAATCCGTGCGCCACGGTTTGCGCTTAGCGCAGATGTTGGGCGCCCAAGTGACGGGGTTTTATGCCATACCGGAGTTTCGCGCTTTTGCCTACGCGGGCGCCATCATCGAAGACACGCAAGCGATTTTTGAAGGCCAAGCCCAACTGCAGGCCGATGCTGCGCTGGAGTTTGTCCGCACCGCAGCCGCAGAACAAGGCGTGCCGTGCAACACCACCCAAAGCACACACGACCGCCCCTACGAGGCCATCTTGAAGGCGGCCGAAGACCACGGCTGCGACCTGATCGTCATGGCCTCGCACGGGCGCCGCGGCATCGAGGGGTTGCTGATGGGCAGCGAAACACAAAAAGTGCTGACACACGGAAAAATCCCCGTGCTGGTCGACCGCTGATTGCCGCGCGCGCACCTCTGCGCGCCCAGCGGCGGGTTTTACAGCTCTGGAAACAGCACCTCGGTATAGCCAAACTGCGTCCAGTCGCGCACCCGCATCGGGTAGAGCTGACCCCACAGGTGGTCGCACTCGTGCTGCACCACGCGGGCATGAAAGCCCTCAACGCTGCGCTCGATGGGGTCGCCATACACATCAAAACCTTGGTAGCGAATGCGCAGCCAGCGCGGCACCTTGGCGCGCAGCCCCGGCACCGATAAGCAGCCCTCCCAATCCTCGGCCTCCTCGCTGCACAGCGGCGTTATCTGCGGATTGATCAGCACCGTTGGCGGCACCGGCGTGCTGTCGGGGTAGCGCGGGTTGGGCCCAGCAGAGCCAAACACCACCACTTGCAAATCAACACCCATCTGCGGCGCAGCCAGCCCAGCGCCATCGGCAGCACGCATGGTGTCTTGCAAGTCATGCACCAAGCGGTGCAGTTCGTCGGTGTCAAACGCCAACACCGGCTGGGCCACGCGCAGCAAGCGCGCATCGCCCATTTTCAAAATAGTGTGAACAGTCATGGGCAGGCAGGATAACGCCACAGCAGATGGGTTTTTGCCCCAACAGCCAGCGCAGCCGCCATGCACAATGCCCCGACCACACGCTACCTGCGCGTCGCCACCCACCAGCCACCATGCCCTCGCCTACCACCCCACCATCGCCGCCGCCCGTACTGCGCCCGCTGCCGGCACCGGTGCGCTGGCTGTTGCTGGCTGGAGCGCTGCTGTGTTTGGCGCTGGGGGTGATTGGCATCTTTGTGCCGGGCCTGCCGACGACGGTGTTTATCTTGATGGCAGCTTGGGCGGCGGCGCGCAGCTCGCCGCGCCTGCACGAATGGCTGTGGTACCACCCGCTGTTTGGGCTGATGCTGCGCAACTGGGCCAACGGCGGTTGCGTTAACCGCCGCGCCAAATGGAGCGCTACTGCCCTGATGACGCTCTCGGCCCTGCTGTTGTTTTACGCCGCGCCGCACCGCTGGGTGGCGGTGCTGGCCAGCAGCTGTATGGCCTGTGTGCTGTGCTGGTTGTGGCTGCGCCCAGAGCCGGTTTAAGGCGGTAAGACAGCAACTTCTCAACAAGGCTGATTTTTGTGTATATAATTTAGGGCTGTTGTTCCTCGATAGCTCAGTTGGTAGAGCGCCGGACTGTTAATCCGTAGGTCCCTGGTTCGAGCCCAGGTCGAGGAGCCAAACTATTTAAAAACCTGCCGTAATTTGCGGGTTTTTGCCATACCCCCTATTCCTCGATAGCTCAGTTGGTAGAGCGCCGGACTGTTAATCCGTAGGTCCCTGGTTCGAGCCCAGGTCGAGGAGCCAAGTTATTTTGCTCTGCTGTCTACAAAGCCACTTTGTCACCAAAGTGGCTTTTTTGTTGCCCGTTTCGTTTGTTTTGTAGTTTGCGGCTTGTTTTAGCGGCCCAACACCCGCTGCACCATGGGCGCATAACCGTGGTTGAGCGGCCCATGACCGTGGCCGGTGTGGACGTGGGCGCCAGCGGCAATGGCGCCCAAAATGTAAGCGCGCGCCTGCTCAACCGCTTGCGGCAGCGGTAAACCCAGGGCCAAATGCGCGGCAATCGCTGACGACAGCGTGCAGCCAGTGCCGTGGCCGTTGTGCGTAGCGATGCGCGGGGACTGTAAGCGCAGCCGCGAGCCGTTGGCCAGCGCCAACACGTCAATCACCGTGTCACCGGGCAGATGCCCACCTTTGAGCAGCACCGCCGGCGCGCCCAGCGCCAGCAAAGCAGCGGCGGCCTCGTCCAGTGCATCAGCGCCGTCAATGGCGCGTCCCAGCAGCAAAGCCGCTTCGTCCAAGTTGGGCGTGATAACAGTGGTCAGCGGAAACAACTCTTGCACCAGCACACTGACGGTTTCTTTGGCCATCAAGCGGTCGCCGCTGGTGGCGACCATCACCGGGTCAAGCACCACCTGTTGCAGACGGTGGCGCGCTATCGCCTTGACCACTACGCGCACCACTTCGGGGTCGTGCAACATACCAATTTTGATAGCGTCAGCGCCAATGTCTTCAAGCACGGCATCGATTTGCGCACGCAACATCTCGGGCGCAATGGCGTGGATAGCGCGCACGCCTTGGGTGTTTTGCGCGGTGATGGCAGTGATCGCCGTCATGCCGTAGCAGCCCAAGGCACTAAAGGTCTTCAGGTCAGCCTGAATGCCGGCGCCGCCGCCGCTGTCAGAGCCAGCTATCGACAGCACTCGGGCGTAGTGCGGCAGGGGGACAGATGGAGCAGAAGAAATATCGGGGAGCGTCATGGCGAAAATTATGCCTGCGCCATATCAAATTTATGGCTATTGGGATGTGCTGTAATTCCGTCAGGACGAAACAGGGGTGTCCCGCCACCGTGGCGCGGACTGAGAAACACCCTGGGGCACCACCATAGAAACCACCCGGTTTCTCGCCCCGTTACCCGATCCAGATCATGCTGGCGTGGGGAGTTTCCAGTGCAGATGCCTGCCCGTTTTGTCTCTGTAACTTCACAGGCGAACGACGATGACATTGCACAACCCACCCCACACCCCACTTCACGCCTACACCATTCTCGGCGCTGGCTTGATGGGCCGACTGCTGGCAGTTTCTCTGGCGCGCCAAGGCCACCAAGTCACCACCTACGACAGCAGTGGCCCGCTGGGCGAACTCTCAGCCGCCCGGGCAGCGGGCGGAATGTTGGCCCCCTTGGCCGAATCGGCCATCACCGAGCATGGCGTGGTACGCATGGGCCGCCACGCCCTGACCCGCTGGCCTGAACTGCTGGCGCCGCTGAGCACGCCGGTGTTTTTTCAACAAAACGGCACGCTGATCGTCTGGCACCGCCAAGACGCCAACGAGGCCGACCGCCTGCGCTTGCAACTAGAAAACACCCGCGCCACCGTCACCGAACTGCCCGCCATGCAGCGCCTCGACAGCGCCAGCATGGCCCAAGTGGAGCCGGCGCTGGCGCAGCGCTTTGCGCAGGGTATGTATCTGCCTGGCGAAGGCCAGTTGGACAACCGCCAATTGCTGGCAGCGCTGGCGCAAGAGATGGAAAAACTGGGTGTCACAGCACACTGGAATTGCCCAAAAAATCCGGACGATATCCACCTTGGAGCCAACGAATGGCTGCTGGACTGCCGTGGCCTTGGCGCGCGCCCGCAGTGGCCGGCGCTGCGCGGCGTGCGCGGCGAGGTGGTGCGTATCCACGCGCCGGACGTGACGCTGCAACGCCCAACGCGCTTAGTCCACCCGCGCTACCCCATCTACATCGCCCCTAAGCAGGGCCATGTGTTTGTGATTGGCGCCACCGAGATCGAGTCCGAAGACCTCTCCGAGCCCAGCGTGCGCTCGGCGCTGGAGTTGCTCAGCGCCGCCTACGCCGTTCACCCCGGTTTTGCCGAGGCACGCATCCTCGAAATCACCGCCCAATGCCGCCCGACCTTGCCCGACAACCTGCCCGCTATCCGCCAGACAGCGCCGCGCACGCTGGAAATCAACGGCCTGTATCGCCACGGCTACATGATTGCGCCGGCCATGCTCGACGTAGTCCTCGAAGTACTGGAGAGCGGCCAATCGGCACTGGCCAGCAGTTTTGACCTGTCGCTGCAACTGCTTGACTTGGACTGAACTGGCTAGCGCACATCTATGCACACCTATGCACATCACTATCAATAGCAAACCCTGCGTGTTATCTGCGGGCGCCACCGTCAGCGACGCACTGCTGGCCATACAAGCGCGGCCACCCTATGCTGTGGCCGTTAACACTGTTTTTGTACCCGCGCCAGAGCATCCGCGCCACCAGTTGCAGACCGGCGACCAGATAGAGGTCATCTCGCCGGTCACAGGCGGCTAAAGCCAAAGCGCACTTAGCAAAACCACTCCTTTTTTTCTGATTTTTGCCATGAACACCTCTTCTACCAACGACGCACTGGTCATGTACGGCCAGTCTTTCTCCAGTCGCTTGCTGCTGGGCACGGCCCGCTACCCTTCGCCCAGCGTGCTGCAAGCGGCGGTGCAGCGCGCCCAGCCGGCCATGGTCACGGCCTCGCTGCGCCGCCAAGGCAGCAACCCGGCAGAAAGCGGCCACGGTTTCTGGGATTTGCTGCGCAGCCTGAACGTGCCGGTACTGCCCAACACCGCCGGCTGCCACAGCGCCCAAGAAGCCATCACCACCGCGCACATGGCGCGCGAAGTATTCAACACGCCGTGGATCAAACTCGAAGTGATTGGCGACGACTACACCTTGCAGCCCGACACGTTGAACTTGGTCTCTGCGGCTGAAACGCTGATTCGCGACGGTTTTTATGTGCTGCCGTATTGCACCGAAGACTTGGTGCTGTGCCAGCGCTTGGTTGATGTCGGCTGCCAAGTGGTGATGCCGTGGGCCGCGCCGATTGGCACCGGGCGCGGCCCAGTCAACCCCTACGCCATGCAAATGCTGCGCGAGCGCCTGTCGGTAACCATGCTGGTGGACGCCGGTTTGGGCCTGCCATCGCACGCCTGCCAGGTGATGGAATGGGGTTTTGACGGCGTGCTGCTCAACACCGCCGTGGCGCTGGCGCAAGACCCCGTGGCCATGGCCGGCGCCTTTGCCGACGCCGTGCGCGCGGGCCGCAGTGCCCGCCACGCCGGCGCCATGCAGCCACAGCACGCCGCCCAGCCGAGCACCCCGGTGCTGGGCACACCGTTTTGGCACCACGACCAACCAGCATGAAGGCAGTCCGCGTGGAAACCATAGCCATAGCCATCGACATCGACGCCTTGGCCCAAGACATCGTGCGCCGGCACACGGCCACTTTTGCGCCGTGCGTGCCGCAGCCGGTGCCCGAGAGCCAAGAAACCGCGCCCGTTTACCGCGCCGCCCTGCAAGCCTGTAGTGCGCTGGGTTTTATTGCCATCGACGCCGACTGTTTGGCGCGCGCGTGGCAGGCGCGCTTTGAGCGCAGCGGCGAAGTGGACGCAGCGCGCTGGCCTGACGCGCCGGCCGACTTTGGCTTGGCGCCCACAGCGCCAACCAACGCCTTTGCGGCGTGTCCACGCCAACTCGGTCTGTATGCGGTGCTGCCCGACGCCGCGTGGGTCGGGCGCATGGCGCGCGCTGGCGTACCGACAGTGCAACTGCGCTTTAAATCGGACGACGCCGAAGCCATTGAACGCGAAGTGCGCGCCGCCGTGCAAGCCGTGCAAGGCACCGGCTCGCTGTTGTTCATCAACGACCACTGGCAAGTCGCGCTGGCTGCCGGTGCTTATGGCGTGCATTTGGGCCAAGAAGACTTGGACGCGCTACAAGCGCAGCAAGTGGCGGCGCTGCGCGCCTCGGGCGCGCGCTTGGGCGTCAGCACGCACGGTTACGCCGAAATGCTGCGCGCCGCCGCCGTGGGGCCAAGCTACATCGCCATGGGCGCCGTGTTTCCGACCACGCTCAAACGCATGGCGACTGCACCGCAAGGCGTGGCACGGCTGGCGGCTTATGCGCGGTTGATGCAGCAGTTTCCATTGGTGGCGATTGGCGGCATTGGCGCCGAGCAGTTTGCGCAGATTGCCGCTACCGGCGTCGGC
The DNA here is from genome assembly GCA_017988165.1 of Giesbergeria sp. Classification (GTDB taxonomy): domain Bacteria; phylum Pseudomonadota; class Gammaproteobacteria; order Burkholderiales; family Burkholderiaceae_C; genus Simplicispira. Next base: position 8,993 of record JAGNSH010000020.1, read on the forward strand.
TCGATTGCCGTGGTACGGGCACTGGTGAATGCGCCCAACCCAGAAGCCGCCGCAGCGCAGCTGATGCAGGCGCTGGCCGGCTGAGGCCTTAGCGCCCCATGGGCCTCATGGCTTGGGGCGGCTGTCGCTGGCGTTGTTGCTGTCACTGTCCATATCAAAATCAAGCCCCAACGCGCTCTCATCGAGTTCAAAACGGGCCTCAAAACGGTCGCTGCTGGCGCCAAACCCTATCGGCTGACCCGGCGCGGGGGCGGGCGTGGCCGCCAGTGCCGGGAGATCGTCTTCGGGCGAGGGCGACAGATCCAGCCCTAAAAAATCAGGCTCCGACAAATCCAAGTCCAGCACCCAAGGCAACTCGTCATCGGCTGGCGCTGGTGCTGGCTCGGTAGCCGGGCCAGTCGTGGACTTGTCGGACAAAAACTGCGAGTCGTACTCGATCAAATTGTCTAGATCGGACGGGCTGGGCGCTGGCGCACCATCCAAGGCGGGGGGCGCCGCGCCGGACTTGCCCATGCCCATAAACAGCTCCAAGTCCAAATCCATATCCATATCCTGCGCGGCATCAAGCGCCGGCAGCTGCACCGAAGACTCCAACTCGGGTAAGGGCTCGGCAAAGGGTGCTGAGAGCGCAGAAGGTGCAGAAGGCGGCACAGCGACGGCATCGGCATACGGCATGGTGCGCTCGCGCGGTGGCGGGGCGCCGCGCGCACTGGCGGGGGTGGTGTTGGCCACGGCGTAAAGCAATAGCAAGTCGTCGTAAGCCGGCAAATCAAAGCGCTCAATCGCCGCGTTGTGGCCATCGCCGCTGCAAAATATATAGCTCTCTAGCAGCGCCAGCACTGCTGTATCGCTCCATACCGCCTCGATGCGGGCAGCGGCCTCTGGGTAGTCGAGCAAGTTGCGGCCCACCGCATTGAACGCGGCAAACTCTGGCACCAAAGCGTTGAAATGCTGCTGAAACTGCGCGCGCAACTGCTTGAAATCATCGCGGCGACTGAGCGAGTGGTACAGGCGCAGCAGTTCCAAATACATCAAGGGCGATGCGGTTTCGTTCTCGGCAATGTGTTTTTGCATCACCTCGATGGCTTGGTCGTGCTCGCCCACCGAGATAAAAAAGTCGGCCTGCTGCTGCAAATCAAACAGCTGTTCCGGGTGCAGCATACGCACGCCGGTCGCCAAAGCTGGCGCCAACGTCGCAGCCATCAGCGGTAAGTGGTGCGATAAATTCAGCGGCTCAGTGGCAGGCCCAGCGCCAGAAAGCGGCGCAGCCGCCGACAGCGGCGGCGTTTTTGCAGCGGCAGCGGGCGACAACGCCGGCCCCCGCGGCGCCAGCAAATCCAAAGTAGTCAAGGGCGCCGAAGGTTCCAACGCAGCCAGCGGCGGCAAACCAGAGGGTTCTGGGTCGCTGGCGGCGGCGGGGGCGGGGGCGAAACCTTTGGTCTGCGGCGTTGCGGGGCCATTCCAATCGGGCTCGGTGCGCTGGGGCGCCTCCTGCCCGCGCAGGCGCTGCCACAACCAAGCCAGCAAGGCAAAAACCAACACCAACAGGCCCAGCAAAACATACATCAAAGTGGTCGAAGGGCGCTCGCTATCGAGTTGCTCGATGCGCTGCTGCAAATCAGTCATTTCCTGCTGCATCTTGGCGCGGTTGGCCCGGGCAGCGTCGATTTCTGCTTGTTGCTGTAGCAAACGCGCTTGGGTTTGCTCAACGTATTCGGCAGCACTATTGATGCTTTGCCAACGCGCCGCCGCTTGGGTGCGCTGCTCGCTGGGGCCCTCTTGCGGCAACTGCTGCAAGCTCGGTGTCAGGCGCAGCGCAGGCGGCTGCGCCGGCCAATCGCCCAATGGTTCGACCTGCAAGCGTGAGCGCGGCGGCGGCGCTGCTGCGACACTGGCTGGCGCAGTTGGCGCAGTTGGCGCCGGGGCCGCCGGCTGTTTGGCTTCTTTGGGTGGTTTAGGCGGCTTGGGCAGTTTGAGCGGCTTGGGCGGCTGAGGTGCTTGCGGTGTTTCGGCGATGTGGGGCGCTTGGGCGGCGGGTGGCGCGACAGGCGCAGCGGCAAGTGCAGCAACCGGCGCAGCAGTGGGTGCAGCCGCAGGAGCAATCACCAGCGGCAAGCGGCTAGGCGGCACCTCTGTCGGCACTTCGGCAAAAAAATCGTAACTGCGCGATATGACGCTGGCGCAGCCGACGCTCAAGCGCAGCGTCACAATCGGCTCAAGCACCGCCATCGACGAGCGCATGCGCACCGAAGGTGGGCGCCCAGCAATCACCGGCTGCGCTGTAATGCGCAGGCGCGAGCTGTCGATACTGGTCTCACCGGCTTGGCCGCTGGCGCGAACGCAGGCCACATCCAGCTCCATACCGGGGTCGGTGTAGATGTCAAACACCAAATCCAAAGGGCGTCCCAGCAACACGCGGCCATGCGCCTCACCCAATGACAAGGCAAGCGCATTCCCAGCAAAAAGGCCTACTCCGAGGCCTAGCAATATGTTACTAAATTTCACTTTTATCTCTGATACTTACTGTCGATTCTGGCACAGCTGGCTGTAGGGAGAGTACAGCTGCAGTGCTATCACAATCGAACTTTACCGGCTATTGCTTATTGGCGCTGGCTTACGCTAGCGCCCCACGCCCCCTTTCGCCACACACCCAAGACCCCATGGACGAGCCGATTCTGACCATTGAAGAACGCGAGGCGATCAACTCCGGTCGCTGGTTTTCTACCCTTTCTCCCTCGCTGCGCCACGACATATTGCGCTGCGCTTATGTACGGCGCTTTAAAGACGGCGCGTTGATTGCCGCCCGGGGCGACCCGCCTGAAGAATGGGTGGCCTGCGCCAAAGGTGCGGTGCGCGTCAGCTCCACCTCGCTCTCGGGCAAGCTGATCACGCTGACCTATGTCGAGCCGGGCATTTGGTTTGGTGATGTCTCCATCTTTGATGGCGATCGGCGCACGCACGACGCCTATGCCCATGGCGACACCACCACGCTGTGCGTTGCCAAGGCCGATTTCAAAAAAATCCTCCACCTGCACACCGAAATGTCCGAGGCCATGCTGCGCCTGAACGCGCGGCGTATTCGCCAGCTGTACGGCTTGGTAGAGGATCTCAACACCCTGCCGCTGCGCGCGCGCTTGGCCAAACAATTGCTGCACTTGGTGCGCAGCTACGGCGTCTCTAGCTTGTCCGACAGCAGCGAAACCCGCATCGGCCTGCAACTGGCACAAGAAGAATTGGCCCAACTGCTGGGCGCCTCACGCCAGCGCGTGAACCAAGAACTCAAGGCGATGGAGCGCGAAGAAGCCATCCGCATCGAGCCGACCGGCCTGGTGGTGCGCGACCGCGCCGCCTTGTTGCGCATCACCGAAGTCGACAACTGAAGGCCGCGCTTGGCGGCGCTTGCTGTGGATTGGTGTAGATTGGTTTAATTTGATAGCTAATAGCGCACGCATCTAAAGGCTTTCAGGCAGTTTTATATCTGAAAGCCTTGCAATACGTGCGCTTCTAGCTATTATTTTTAATTGCCAGCCACTGCGCTGCACCTTGGCCAGCACGCATACCGCTGGCCATACAGGCGGTGAGCAAGTAGCCACCGGTCGGCGCTTCCCAGTCCAGCATCTCGCCGGCGCAAAACACCCCCGGCAGGGCGGCAGTCATCAGCTGGTCGTTCATGGCTTCAAAGGCCACGCCGCCGGCGCTGCTGATGGCTTCGTCGATCGGCCGCGCGGCAATCACGGTGATGGGTAGCGCCTTGATAGCGGCTGCCAGCAACAGCGGATCGGCCATGCGCTCCTTGCCCAGTTGCTCATACAAGATGCCCATCTTGATGCCATCGAGCCCCAGTCGGCTCTTGAGGTGGCTCGACAGCGAGCGTGTGCCGCGCGGGTGGCGCACTTCGGCTAGCACGCGCTCGGGCGTGTGATCGGGCAGCAAATCCAGCGTGAACGTGGCGTGGCCATGGGCGCTGATTTCATCGCGCAGCAGGGCCGAGACGGCATAAATCAAACTGCCTTCCACCCCGGTTTGCGTGGCGACAAATTCGCCTCGGCGACTGAAATGCTGGCCGGCACTGTCAGTAAAAGCAATCGCCACGGTTTTGAACGGCTGACCAGCAAAGCGCTCGGCAAAATACGCCGTCCAACCGACTGCTGGGCTGGGCGTTTGGCCCAGCAGCTCTTGCAAAAATTCGCGCCGGGTTTCGCCCGCGCTGCCTTGGCGTGGCACGTCAAAGCCGCAGTTGCTGGGCTGCAGCGGCGCGGTGGTCACGCCGCGCTGGGCCAACCACGCCAGCCACGCGCCGTCCGAGCCCAAACGCGCCCAACTGCCGCCGCCCAGTGCCAGCACCACCGCGCGCGCCTGCACGGTGATGTCGCCACTAGGTGCTTGAAACTGCAATGCGCCAGCGCCGTCCCAGCCAGTAAAGCGGTGGCGCATATGAAACTGCACGCCTTGGCTGCGCAGGCGCTGTAGCCACGCGCGCAGCAGCGGCGCCGCTTTCATATCCGCCGGAAACACCCGGCCCGAGGTGCCAATAAAGGTCTCAACACCCAAGTCTTGCGCCCAAGCGCGTACTTGCGGCGCGCCAAACTGCTCTAGCAGCGGCGCCAGCTGCGTTTGGCGCGCGCCATAGCGGCTGACAAACGGCTCGGGCGGCTCGGCGTGCGTCAGGTTCAACCCACCTTTGCCAGCCAACAAAAATTTGCGCCCCACGCTGGGCATGGCGTCAAACACGTGCGCGGCCACGCCCGCTTGAGCCAGCGCCTGCGCCGCCATCAGGCCAGCGGGGCCAGCGCCAATCACTACGGCGTCACAAGCCAAGGCAGCGGCAGGAGCAAGAGAAGAAGAGGAAGAATTTGGGTTCATAAATTTGGATTTTGCTATCACAGCAATAGCCCCAAGCCTAGGCTGGGCGCGGTGCAAACACTGGTTTCTGTCACAATGGCCGCACTTTATCTCGATCAGCTATCTCTAAGGAAAGTGCAATGGCAAGCGACCTCATCAAACATGTTTCTGACACCGATTTTGAAGCCAACGTGCTGCAGTCCAGCCTGCCCGTGCTGGTGGACTACTGGGCCGAGTGGTGCGGCCCCTGCCGCGCCATTGCGCCTATCTTGGACGAAGTGGCCGGCGCCTACCAAGGCAAGCTGCAAGTTGCCAAGATGAACGTCGATGACAACCGCGAAGTCCCAGCCAAATACGGCATCCGTGGCATTCCGACCTTGATGTTGTTCAAAGACGGCCAGCTTGCCGCCACCCAAGTGGGCGCTGTAAGCAAGTCCCAGCTCGTGGCTTTCATTGACGCACAACTGGCCTGAGAGGCGGCCAACGGCTAGGCGCCTCTTGGCCCAAAGCGCAAGCGGCTTGCGCTTTGGGCACGCCGCCAGTGTGCTGCATCCAGCCATTTTTCTGCTGCGCTGGCCCACGCAGCCATCGGCCTTTCAAAGTTTTCCTGCATAATCCGAGCTGATCCCTGGCACACACGCATTGGCCAGTTCGATCCTCTAGGCCAACCAGAACTGCCAACAGCAGCCTTCTCGGTCATCAGCCTCCCCCCTGATTCATACCCACTCCGCCAAGGAGTCACCCCATGCACCTCAACGAACTCAAGGCACTGCACGTGTCTGAAGTCCTCAAGCAGGCTGAAGAGCTTGATATTGAAAACGTCGGCCGTATGCGCAAGCAGGAATTGATGTTTGCCATCATCAAAAAACGGGCCAAGGCGGGCGAGCAAATTTTTGCCGACGGCGTGCTCGAAATCCTGCCCGACGGTTTTGGTTTTCTGCGCAGCCCCGACACCAGCTTTACCGCCAGCACCGACGACATTTACATCTCGCCCAGCCAGGTGCGCCGCTTTAACCTGCACACCGGCGACATGATTGAAGGCGAAGTGCGCACACCCAAAGATGGCGAGCGCTACTTTGCCCTGACCAAACTTGACAAGGTCAACGACGGCCCGCCCGAGCAAAACAAACACAAGGTGATGTTTGAAAACCTCACGCCGCTGTTTCCCAAAGAGCAAATGCGGCTGGAGCGCGATGTCAAGACCGAAGAGAACATTACCGGCCGCATCATCGACATCATTGCGCCGATTGGCCGCGGCCAGCGCGCCCTGATCGTCGCGCCGCCCAAGAGCGGCAAGACGGTGATGATGCAGCACATTGCCCACGCCATCACCGCCAACAACCCCGACGTTCACCTGATGGTGCTGCTGGTGGACGAGCGTCCCGAAGAAGTCACCGAGATGCAGCGCACCGTCAAGGGCGAAATCATTGCCTCGACTTTTGATGAGCCCGCTGCCCGCCACGTTCACGTAGCCGAAATGGTGATTGAGCGTGCCAAGCGCCTGGTCGAGCTGAAAAAAGACGTGGTGATTTTGCTGGACTCGATCACGCGACTGGCGCGCGCTTACAACAACGTCGTGCCGTCTTCCGGCAAGGTGCTGTCGGGTGGTGTCGATGCGGCAGCGCTGCAACGGCCCAAGCGCTTTTTTGGCGCGGCGCGCAAGGTCGAAGAAGGCGGCTCGCTGACCATCATTGCCACCGCTTTGGTCGACACTGGCAGCCGCATGGACGAGGTGATTTTTGAAGAGTTCAAAGGCACCGGCAACTGCGAAATCCACCTGAACCGCCGCCTGTACGAAAAGCGCGTTTTCCCAGCGATTGAGCTGAACAAAAGCGGCACACGCCGCGAAGAGTTGCTGCTGGCGCCCGAGATTTTGCAAAAGACCCGCATCCTGCGCCAGTTTATGTACAACATGGACGAGATCGAATCCATGGAACTGATGATCAAAAACATGAAGGCCACCAAGAGCAATGTCGAGTTTTTCGACATGATGCGGCGCGGCGGTTAAACGATTGCCGGCACGATTCGTGCAATAATCGAAAGCTTTTCGCGAGAAGTGCTGCGGCAAATACGTGTTGCAGTGGCTGGCGCAGTTGACACCCCCATTTAAGGATTCGCCATGAAAAAAGGCATTCACCCCAACTACCGCGAAGTTCTCTTCGTTGACCTGTCTAACGGCTTCAAGTTTGTCACGCGTTCGTGTGTCAACACCAAAGAAATGGGCCAGACCGAAGACGGCCGCGAGCTGCCGATGTACAAACTCGACACGTCGAGCGAGTCGCACCCCTTCTACACCGGCACACAAAAGTCGGTAGACAACATGGGCGGCCGCGTCGAGCGCTTCCGCAACCGCTTTGGCAAGACCACGGCGGCGGCAGCAGCACCTGCTGCAACGGCAGCCGCCGCAGAATAATTTTTCTGCGTCTTTCGCCGCCAAAGGCAGCCCGGGCAACCGTGCTGCCTTTTTGTTTGTCTTAGCTGTTTTCTTGGCCCTGCTGCCCTGCCCATCCCGTGAAGCTGCCCTCCCCCGCCATCGTGACGCAAAGCGCCGCGCGCCGACTGCCGCGCTGGGCGCTGCTGCTGCTGTGCTTGGCCTACACCGTGCCAGGCTTTATCGGGCGCGCGCCGTGGCGCGGCGACGACATGGCCGCCTTTGGCTATATGCAAGCACTGGCACAAGGCCAGACGCCGTGGCTGGCGCCCTTGCTGGGCGGTCTGGCGCCAGAAACCGAGGGCCTGCTGGCGTATTGGCTGGGCGCTTGGGCGCTGCAAATCGCCCCCACGGCACTGCCCGCCGAGCTGGTCACACGCCTGCCCTTTGTCGCCATGCTGGCGCTGACGCTGTGGGCCACGTGGTACAGCGTGTACTACTTGGCGCTCAGTCCCCGCGCCCAACCCGTCGCCTTTGCCTTTGGCGGCGAAGCGCAACCCGCCGACTACGCCGGGGCCATGGCCGATGGCGGTTTGCTGGCTTTGCTGGCCTGCTTGGGACTGGCGCAACCGTCGCATGAAGCCACCTCGTTTTTGGTGCAGTTGTGCGGCTCCAGCTTGGTGTTTTTTGCTTTGGCCGCCCTGCCCTATCGGGCAGTAACGCCGTGGTTGGCGTTGATCGCCGGTCTGGCCGGACTGGTTTTAAGCGGCGCACCAGCACTGGCCATGCTCTACAGCTTGGGCGGTGCCGTGCTGTGCTGGTGGGGCGGTCAAACAGCCGATGCGCTGCCAACGCGCATGCGCCGTGGCCCATTGAGCCTGCGGCTGCTGGGCGCCGCCAGCGCCGCCGCCGTGCTGGCGTGGCAGTTGTCGCTGTGGCGCTGGCGCATCGTCTGGCCTTACACCACTGCGCAAGATGCGGCCAATTTTGGCCGGCTGCTGCTGTGGTTTACCTGGCCAGCGTGGCCCTTGGCAGTGTGGACGCTGTGGCGCTGGCGCCAACACATCACCAGCCGCCAAGCGCACCGCCACCTGCTGCTGCCGCTGTGGTTTGTGCTGATCGCCATCGGCGGCGCAGCCAGCACCCAGCCATCGGATCGGGCCTTGCTGCTGGGCCTGCCGGCTTTGGCCACCTTGGCCGCATTTGCCCTGCCCACCCTCAGCCGCAGCGTGGCGGCACTGATCGACTGGTTTACGCTGCTGTTTTTTTCGGTATCGGCGATTGCCATTTGGGTGATTTGGATTTCCACGCAAACCGGCGTCCCCGCCAAACCTGCCGCCAACGTCGCCAAGCTGGCACTGGGTTTTGAGGCTTCTTTCTCGGCCCTGACTTTGGCCTTGGCGCTGGCGGCCAGCGTGGCGTGGTGCGTGCTGGTGGCTTGGCGCACCGGCCGCCACCGCGCCGCTATCTGGAAAAGCCTGGTGCTGCCGGCCGGCGGCGCCACACTGGGCTGGTTTTTGCTGCTGACGCTGTGGCTGCCCATGTTGGACTACGCGCGCAGCGAAGCGCCGCAGGTGCGCAGCATCGTCGCCGCAATCGGCCAGCCGCCTTGCGTGCAAACAGAAGGTTTAAGCCGCAGCCAAATGGCCGCCTTGCAGCACTACGGCGGTTTGCAACTGCAGCCCGGCAGCCGCCAGAGCGACTGCGCGTGGCTGCTGACCGACACCCACCCCCGCACCACCGCGCGCATCGACCCGCAGCAGTGGCACTGGCAGACACAAATGGCCCGGCCGACCGATAGAGGCGACTTCATCCGCATCTACCGCCGCCGCGCAGCCACCGAATAAAACGATAGCTGCTGGCGCACGCAAACAGGCGCATTCAGATAGTTTTATATCTGAAAGCCTTTAAACATCAGCGCTAACAGCTATCATTTTTTTATCGCTGCGCTGCCGTGCGCAGCCGCAGCGCCGGAAAATGCGCCGCAAACACCGAGCCTTGGCCCAGCACGCTGTCGATGTGCAAGGTCGCGCCGTGGCGTTGCAGCACGTGTTTGACAATCGCCAGCCCGAGGCCCGTGCCGCCGGTATCGCGCGAGCGGCTGCGGTCAACGCGGTAAAAGCGCTCGGTCAGGCGGGCGATGTGCAGCGGGTCGATGCCGGGGCCGGTGTCGGCCACGGCAAACACTGCGCTGCCATCCTGCGTCCGCGTCCACGTCACGCGGACAGCGCCGCTGGCGGGCGTGTAGCGCACCGCGTTGGCGACCAAGTTGGACAGGGCGCTTTGCAATTCCGCCGACACGCCGGCGATGTCGCCGACCTCTTGCGCGGCAGGAAACTCCAGCCGATGCAGCCGACCGGGCGGTGACAGCAGTGCCGACAGCGCCCGCGCCTCGTCCTCGCAGGCGCGCAGCAGCGCTGCCACGGGCACCCATTCGCTCAAGCCGGGCAGCGCACTGCCCTCCAAGCGTGACAGCGTCAGCAAGCCGTTGACGACGTTTTGCATCCGCAGCGCTTGCTGCGCCATCAGCGCCAAGTAGCGCTGCTCCTCTTGCTCATCCAGCGTCAGGGTTTGCAGCGTTTCGACAAAGCCGCTCAGCACCGTCAGCGGCGTGCGAATTTCGTGCGAGACGTTGGCGACAAAATCGCGCCGCATGGCTTCGGCCTGCTCCAGCGCCGTCACGTCGCGCGACAGCAGCAGGCAGCGCCCTTGGCCGTAGGGGTGCAATTGCACCGAAAGCCGCACCGGGCACGCCGGCGTGCTGTGCCGCCCTTCCAGAAGCACCGCCTCCGAGAAATCGCGCCCGGCGCAATAGGCGCTGAAGTCGGGGTGGCGCACCAAGTTGCCAATCGACTGCAGCAGGTCGCGCTCGACGTCGATGCCGAAATGCGCAGCGGCAATGTCGTTGCTCCATTCGATGCAGCCCTCGGCATTCAAAAAAATCACGCCGTTGGGCGAGGCTTGCAGGGCCGACAGCACTTCTTGCAGGCGCTGGGCGCTGTCTTGCACTTGGGCTTGCTGTTGGCGCAGCAGGCGGCGGGCGCGGTCGCTGGCCTCGCCCCACAGTCCGTGCAACTGCGGCGCTAGCGTTAAATCGCCGCCCCGGCGCAACCAGCGCACCACGCGCGCGCCGCGCCACACGTCCCACACAAACCACGCCCACGCCGCCAGCGCCGCACCCAGTGCCGCACCCCACGCCCCCCACTGCCACCAGCCCAGCAAAGCGCCGGCCAGTTGGCAGCCGAGAAACACCATCACGCGGAAAAACATACGGCTCAGTCTCGAACCAGTGCTTGCGGTTGCGCCGTCAACCGGTAGCCGGCGCCGCGCACGGTTTCCACCAGCACACTGGCCGCGCCCAGCGACTCGCGCAGGCGCTTGATGTGTACATCCACCGTGCGCTCTTCGATAAACACGTGGTCGCCCCAGACTTTGTCGAGCAACTGGGCGCGGCTGTGTACGCGCTCGGCGTGCTTCATCAGGTAGTGCAGCAGCTTGAATTCGGTCGGGCCCACTTTGAGCGGCTCACCCTGCCAAGTGACGCGGTGCGTCGCCGCATCCAGCGCCAGCGCGGCTATGGTGACGCTGTCGGCCACCTGCTCGGGTGCGCGCCGGCGCAGCACGGCGCGGATGCGCGCCAGCAGCTCTTGGGTGGAAAACGGTTTGGTGATGTAGTCGTCAGCACCGGCGTCCAAGCCGGCGACCTTGTCCGGCTCGTCGCCGCGCGCGGTCAGCATCAGGATGGGCACGGCTTTGGTGCGGGCATCTTGGCGCCATTTGCGCGCCAGTTGCAGGCCGCTTTGGCCGGGCAGCATCCAGTCGAGCAAGATGACATCGGGCAGCACGGCATTCAACTCGCGCTGCGCAGCATCGCCGTCTTCGGCCCACACCGGCGCAAAGCCGTTGTGGCGCAGGTTGACGGCAATCAGCTCGGCAATCGCCGGCTCGTCTTCGACGATGAGGACGCGGGGCAGGTTTTTCATCACAGCACGCTGGATTCAATCTGGTCGAGCGAGGTGTGGCGCACGTCCTTGCCCTCGACCAAATAAATAATCAGCTCGGCGACGTTTTTCGAATGGTCGCCAATGCGCTCAATCGCCTTGGCCAAAAACAGCAAATCGAGGCTGGCCGAAATGGTGCGCGGGTCTTCCATCATGTAGGTGATGAGCTTGCGCACAAAGCCGTCGAATTCTTGGTCGA
>JAGNSH010000109.1 GCA_017988165.1 Giesbergeria sp.
TACTGTGCCATAATTTGCGTCTTCACAAATACCGCCCGGGTGGTGAAATTGGTAGACGCAGGGGACTCAAAATCCCCCTCCGAAAGGAGTGCCGGTTCGATTCCGGCCCCGGGCACCACAGACAAAGCCGCACAGTTCTCAAGACTGTGCGGCTTTTTTGTTGATTCTTTTGTTGGTTCCTTTTTCATAAGCACCAACACAAGCACCAACAGCCAACAAGAGGCGCGTCGTGGCAGCGGCGCTGGCTTTCTTTTCAGGACGTGATTGGGGGAGCGTGATGAACGTGCATCAATTGCCGGATTTATCGGGCTGGCGTTAGTGGAGGTTTGGACGTTGAAGGCGGCTGCAATGCGGTGGGCAGCGATTGACCCAATGCAATACTGTAGTGGCCCGTGCAAGAGCTGCGCCCCATCGCCCGCCGCCGCTTGCTCTAGCCAGCCCCAATGTGTAGCGTCCACACGATGACTAGCGCCGACCTAAGACCTAATACGAGACATACAGCGTGCAGGCTGGTGGCTTGACCGCGTCAACGGCTCACATCACATCTTTAAGTACCCAGACCGCCCCGGCATCGTGGTGGTGCCCCACCCCAAGAAAGACTTGGGGCAGGGCTTAGTCAAAGCCATTCGGCGCCAAGCCGGTATCTGAAAGGAGCATTCATGCACTACCCCATTGCTATCGAGCCCGGCAACCAGTCCACCGCGTGGGGCGTGGTGGTGCCCGACCTGCCCGGCTGTTTTTCTGCGGGCGATACGTTGGAGCAAGCGATGGTGCTGGCCGAAGAAGCCATCACCGCGTGGATTGAAGTCGCCATTGATGCGGGACAAGACATCCCCGCGCCGACAGACATTGAGGCGCTGCGCGCGGCACACCCTGAGTTTCAAAGCTGGCCGTGGGCTCTGGTGAAGGTTGACCCGGCCATGCTGGACGACACCCTAGAGAGGGTGAATATCAGTCTGCCCCGGCGCGTACTGCACCGCCTCGACGCGCGCGCCCGCAGCGCTGGCGAAACCCGCTCAGGCTTCATTGCCCGCATGGCGTTTGAGGGGCGAGAGCCAGCACAGGCCTGAGCTGTTTTCGCCCCAGCCTAGCCTGCGCCTAATTACCGCTGACGAAAAATAGGCCAAGCAACGCACCAGCGCGCAGCAAAACGCACGGGCACCACAGACAAAGCCGCACAGTTCTCAAGACTGTGCGGCTTTTTTGTTGGGCGCCTAAACCACTAACGTTTGTTCTACCCGCACGCCTTGGCGGTCGGCGTCCAGGGTGACGATGGCGCCGATGGGCAAGGTCAGGTTGGGGTCGACGTGGCCGCTGCGCCAGCCGGCCAAGACAGGGACGTTGAGTGGCACAAAAAATTCTTGCCACAGGCGCTGCAAGCGATCGGCGTCCCAGGCTTGCTGCTCGGGGGTGCTGTCAGCGGCGGAGACGTCGGAGAAGTCGCCAATCAACACCCCGCGCACGCCGCGCAGTTTGCCGGCCAGGCGCAGTTGGGTCAGCAGCCGGTCGATTTTGTAGGGCGCTTCGCCCACGTCTTCGACAAACAAGATGGCGTTTTGCGTGTCGATCTCCCAGGGCGTTCCCAAGGTCGAGCCGATCATGGCCAAGTTGCCGCCGATGAGCCGGCCTTGGGCGCTGCCGCAGCGCAGGCTTTGCAGGGGAAATTGCGCCGGATGGGGCAGCCAGGTGCCGGCATTTTGGCGGCCTTGCAGCTGGTCAAACAGCGCTTGCTCGGTGGGCGCTTGGCGGTTGCGCAGCAGGTCAGAGGTCAGCATGGGGCCGTGGAAGCTGACAAAGCCGGCTTTGCGGGCAATCGCCAAGTGCAAAGCGGTGATGTCGCTGTAGCCGACAAACGGTTTGGCGTGTTGGCGCAGCAGTTCAAAGTCGATTTGCGACAGTAGGCGGGCGCTGCCGTAGCCGCCGCGCAGGCACAAGATGGCATCGATCAGCGGGTCGGCAAATGCGCTGTGCAATTCTTGCAGGCGCTGGGCGTCGCTGGCTGCCAAATAGTCGTCTTGTATGCCGGTGCCGGCGTAGGCGCTGGGGTAGAGGCGGGGCACAAAGCCGCGGCTGCTGAGCCAGTCGGCCACTTCTTGTGCGCGTCCGGCGGCCGGCGAAGCGGGTGCCAGCACTGCGATGCTGCCCCCGGGGGGCAAGGATGGCACGGGCTGTAGGCCTTGGACCAGCCAGGCGGCGTTGGGCATGGCGGGCGCGCAGCCCAGGTGCGGCCCGGGCGCGGGCGGCTCAAAGGGTGTGTCGCCGCCACCGCCGCAGGCTTGCAGCAAGGCCGAAGCGCCCAAAGCGCTGGTCAAGTTTAGAAAAAAGCGTCTTTGCATGGCAAAAGGGTCAAAAAATAACGGTGAAACAGGCGTGCAAAAAACCGGGCGGCCCCAGCAGGGCGGCCCGGTACGGGTGTGGCTTGAATGCGTAAAGCCCCCAAAGTGGGGCCAGACTTTACACGCCGGCGGCTTGGCGCAGGGCGTCGGGCTGGGGCACTTGCAGTACGTTGCCCGAGCCGCAGACTAGGCCGTTGTCGCGCAGGTTGCGCAGAACGCGTGAGAAGGTTTCGGGGGCGATGCCCAGTTGTGCGGCAATCAGGCGTTTGCGCTGTTGCAGGGTGACGCGGGCGGCGCCGTTGTCGGTGTATTCAAGGCGCGCCAGCAGCCACTGGGCACAGCGCGCTTCGGCGTCTTGGGCTAGTCGGCTGACGGCCAGCTCGGTTTGCTGGCGGTAGCCGGTGGCCATGTCGTGCAGCAAAATTTGTGTCGGCTGCGGCAGTGCCTGTACTTGGCGCAAAAACACGTCCAGCGGTTGGCGGCGCAATTGCACTTCGGTCTCGGCCACCATGTCGACGGCGCTGGGCAGGTTGAGCAGGGCGGAGGCGGTGTCGAGCCAAAAAGGCCCTTCGACCACGCCCAGCTGGTGGCGCATTTGACCGTCTTCGCGCACGCCTAAAACTACCCGTCCGCTGTCAATGTGCAGCACGCAGGTGAGGCGCTGTTGGCGTTGCTGGAGTACGTCGCCGGCGGCAACTACCTCGCTGGGGGTGTGGGTGTCAAGATTGAAATTCGGCAACATCCGACTACTGTGCAGGGCTGTTTGCCTTGCGGTCTTGCGCAGGATCAAGATGCGGTATATGCCAAACACAAGCAAGGGTAAGTTGGCTGGATGTGGGTGGCTTTTGTCTGTCGCTGTGCCCCTACTCGGCGCTGTGCTAAATAAAAAGAGAGCACGTAGCGCTTGATTTGCTTGGCTTTCAGATATAAAAGTGTCTGAAAACTAGCAATGACAAGCGCCACGTGCTCTCTTTTTTGAGGGCCGCTGGCTAGGTTTACGAGGCGGGTTGCGGCTCGGCCTCGGCTTTGGCGTTCCAGCCACCGCCCAGCGCTTTGTACAGTGCGACTTGGTTTTGGCGTTGCAGCAGGGCGATTTGGGTGACGCCTTGCTGGGTGCTGAACAGGGCGCGTTGGGCGTCTAGCACTTCGAGGTAGTTGGCTATGCCGTTTTTGTAGCGCAGGTCGGCCAAGCGAAAGGCGTTGGCTTGCGCGGCGGCTTGGGCTTTTTGTGCGGCCAGTTGTTCGCCCAAGGTGGCGCGCCCGGCCAGTGCGTCGGCCACTTCGCGAAAGGCACTTTGGATGGTTTTTTCGTACTGGGCGACGGCAATGTCGCGCTTGGCTTGCGTGGCTTCCAGTCCGGCTTGGTTGCGCCCGGCGTCAAACAGCGGCGCCACCAGTTGCCCCGCCCAGCTCCAAGCGCTGAGGGAGTCGTTGCTGCTGAACAGCCCCGTCAGCTCGGTGCTGGCGCGGCCAATCGAGCCGGTCAGGCTGATGCGCGGAAAGAAGGCTGCGCGCGCTGCGCCGATGTTGGCGTTGGCGGCCAGCAGTTGCTGCTCGGCTTGGCGGATGTCAGGGCGGCGCTCCAGCAAGTCGCTGGGTAGGCCCGCAGGCACGTCGCCCAGCAAGGCGGCGCCGCTCAGGCGCTGGGTGCTGGTGGGCAGGTGGGCCGGCAGCGGCTGGCCAATCAGCAGTGCCAACATATTTTCATTTAAGGCGCGCTGGCGCTGCACTTGGGCCAGCGTGGCGCGGGCGGCTTCGTGCAGGGCGCGCGATTGGGCGTAGTCCAGCTCGGAGGCCACGCCGTTGTCAAAGCGCAGCTGGGTCAGCTTGAGTGAGGCCTCGCGCGTGCCCAGCGTGTCGCGTGTCAGGGCCAGCAGTTCGTTGTCGGCCAGCCAGCTCAGGTAGCTGCTGGCCACCGAGGCGATCAGGTTGATCTGCACCGTTTTGCGCGCCTCGGTGGTGGCCAAGTAGCTGGCTTGGGCGGCGTCGCTCAGGGCGCGTACGCGGCCAAACAAGTCCAACTCAAAGGCGCTCAGTGCCAGCCCGCCGACGGCGACGCTGGAAATGCCATCGCCACTGTTGCTGGGGTTTTGCCGTGATTGCGACAGCGACAGGCCGACGCTGGGCAGTTGGTCGGCGCGCTGGATGCGGTACTGCGCACGCGCTTGCTCGATGTTGAGCACGGCAATGCGCAGGTCGCGGTTGTTGGTCAGCGCCAAGTCGATGAGCTGCTGCAACTGCGCGTCGTGAAAAAAGTCGCGCCAGTCGATATCGGCGGCTGCGGTGTGGGCCGCTGGGGCCTGCGCCGTGCTGCTGTCGCCGGGCCATTGCGCGGCCACGGGGGCGGCGGGGCGCTCGTAGGTGGGCACCATCGAGCAGCCCGCCAGCAGCGCCGCTGCGCTGGCGGCCAGGAGCGAAAAAAGTGGTTTGAAAGGGGCGGGCTTATGCATGGGGTTCACTTCCATTGGCGGCATGGGCTTGCACGCCGGCTGCTTCGGCATGGGCGGCGTACATTTTTTGTTGGCGTGCGCTGCCTTTGAAGATCGTGCGCACTATGACGAAGAACACCGGCACAAAGAACACCGCCAGCACGGTGCCGGTGATCATCCCGCCGATAACGCCGGTGCCAATGGCGCGCTGGCTGGCCGAGCTGGCGCCCGAGGCCAGCACCAGCGGCATCACGCCCAGCATGAAGGCCAGCGAGGTCATCACAATTGGCCGAAAACGCAGGTGGGCGGCTTCTAGCGCGGCTTGGACTACGGTGCGCCCTTGCGCTTGCAGGTCTTTGGCAAATTCGATGATCAAAATGGCGTTTTTGGCCGACAAACCAATGATGGTGATCAGGCCGACTTGGAAATACACGTCGTTGGAATAGTTGCGCAGCCACGTGGCCAGCAGCACACCGACCACGCCCAGCGGCACCACCAAAATCACCGACAGCGGAATCGACCAGCTTTCGTACAGCGCAGCCAAGCATAAGAACACCGCCAAGATGGCAAAGCCATACAAGATGATGGCTTGCGAGCCGGCGAGTTTTTCTTCGCGCGACTGGCCGGTCCACTCGTAGCCAAAGCCTTGGGGCAGTTGGGCAGCGAGTTTTTCCATCTCCTCCATCGCCGCGCCGGTGCTGTAGCCGGGCGCGGCGCTGCCGCTGATGCGCGAGGCTGGATAGCCGTTGTAGCGCACCGATTGCATGGCGCCTTTGGCCCAGTGGGTGGTGGCAAATGCTGACAGTGGCACCGGCTGGCCTTTGCTGTTGCTGGCGTACAGCTGTAGCAGGTCGTCGGGCTGCATCCGCGCTGGCGCGTCGGCCTGCACCACCACGCGCTGCAAGCGCCCTTGGTTGGGGAAGTCGTTGACGTAGCGCGAGCCTAGCGCCGTTGAGATGGCGTTGTTGATGCTAGAAAAATCCACCCCCAGTGCGTTGGCTTTGTCGCGGTCGATGTCGATTTGCAGCTGCGGCGCGTCTTCTAGGCCATCGGGGCGCACCTGCGCCAAGATGGGGCTTTTGGCCGCCATGCCCAGCAATTGGTTGCGCGCGGCCAGCAAGGCTTCGGGGCCGGCGCTGCCACGGTCTTGCAGGCGGAAGGTAAAGCCGCTGGAGGCTCCCAGCTCAGGAATGGGCGGTGGGCTCAGCGGGTAGATGAAGGCATCGCGCACGCCCGACAGGGCACCAAAAGCGCGCCCGGCCAGCGAATCAGCGTCTTGGCCTGGGCCTTTGCGCTCGGACCAGTCTTTGAGCGTGACGAATGCCAGCGCCGCGTTTTGTCCTTCGCCTGAGAAGCTATAGCCCAGCACGCCGACCATGCTCTGGACTTCGGGTTGTTTGAGCATGAAGCCTTCGACCTTTTCCATCACTTGCGTGGTGCGCTCGATGGTGGCGCCGGGCGGCAGTTGTACGTTGACCAGCAGCGTGCCTTGATCTTCCGCCGGCAAGAACGACGTTGGCAGGCGGGTGTACATCAGCGCCACAACACCAATGATGGCAGCGTAGATGATCATGTAGCGGCCAGCGCGGCGCAGCATCCGTTTGACCAAGCCTTCATAGCCGTGGGCGGTGTGTGAAAAGCCCCGGTTGAACCAGCCAAAAAAGCCCTTTTTCTCGTGGTGGTGGCCCGCCTTGACCGGCTTGAGCAGCGTGGCGCACAGCGCCGGCGTCAGCGACAGCGCCAAGAAGGCCGAGAAGGCGATCGAGGCCACCATCACCGCCGAGAACTGGCGGTAGATGTTGCCGACCGAGCCGGCAAAAAACGCCAGCGGCACAAACACCGAGATCAGCACCAGCGTCACGCCAATGATGGCGCCGGAGATTTGGCCCATCGCTTTGCGCGTCGCTTCCAGCGGTGGCAGGCCTTCTTCGGTCATGATGCGTTCGACGTTTTCGACCACCACAATCGCATCGTCCACCACGATGCCGATCACCAGCACCATGCCAAACATGGTCAGCACGTTGATAGAAAAGCCCAGCGCCAGCAGCGTGGCAAAGGTGCCCAGCAGCGCAATCGGCACCACCAGCGTCGGAATGATGGTGTAGCGAATGTTCTGCAAAAACAAGAACATCACCAAGAACACCAGCACCACCG
>JAGNSH010000110.1 GCA_017988165.1 Giesbergeria sp.
GTTGATGGCTTGTAAGCATTAAAAATCATAGCTACTACCGCCCGTATCTAAAGGGCTAGAGGCCGATTTGACTACAAAAAACCTGTTTTCTGCCACCAGCGCCGATAGTGCCGACGCCAGCCAGTTGCAGTGCGCCGACCCGTGCGATTGGCCGGTGGCGCCCGGCTGGCAGGCGCTGGTAGATAGTTTTTTTGCCAGCGCTGGCGGGCGCAAGTTGCTGGCGTTTTTGCAGGCGCGTTTAGCGGCCGGCGCGGTGATTTTTCCGCCGCAGCCGCTGCGTGCTTTGCTGCTGACGCCGCCCGAGGCGGTGCGCGTCGTCATCCTCGGCCAAGACCCCTACCATGGCCGAGGCCAAGCGCACGGGCTGGCGTTTTCGGTCGCGCCCGGCGTGCGCGTGCCGCCGTCGCTGCGCAACATCTTCAAAGAAATTGAGCGGGATGGGGGCACCGCGCCGCCTGCGTTGCCGCCACCGTTGCCGCCATCGGGCGGCAGTTTAGAGGCGTGGGCGCAGCAGGGCGTATTGCTGCTCAATGCCTGCCTGACGGTGGAAGAAGGCCAGCCCGCCAGCCACGCCGGCCAAGGCTGGGAGCTGCTGACCGATGCCGTGCTGCGCCATGTTGCCGAGCGTGCGCCAGGCGCGCAGCCGGTGGTTTTTATGCTCTGGGGCGCGCACGCGCAGGCCAAGCGGGCGCTGATCCCGACCGACCGGGGCCACCTGGTGCTGTGCGCCAACCACCCCTCGCCGCTGTCGGCGCTGCGCCCGCCGCTGGCGTTTATCGGCTGCGGCCACTTTGGCCAGGCGCAGGCGTTTTTGTCTGGCAAAGCACCGTGGATAAATTTTTAACCAGGCCATGCCCATGCCACCGTCCGAAGAAGAGCGCCGCTTGGTGTGCGGCGATGGCCCCATCAACCGCCGCACTGCCGCCAAGCCGCAGCGCCACGGGGACGGGCCCAGGGGCGGGCAACACGCCGCGCTGCAAGAGCGCATTGAGCGCGTGCACACCCGCAACCGTTTTGGTACGCCGCTGGCCGATCAATTGGCCGCCGCCCGGGCGTGCGCACAAAAACCGGCATCGGGCGCGCAGATTGCCTTGGGCGTGCTGGCCGCTTGCGGCGGCTTGGCGGCTTTGCTGGGGGCGATTCAATCGCTGATGTGGTTGGTGCTGGCCGCCAGCGCAGTGGCCGTGGTGGGCGCCATCGCCTGGAAAGTCGTCCACGACCGGGCCAACGCCAGCGCTGGGGGCAGTGCCGCGTCCGCCAGCCTGTTCGATTCGGCCGCGCTGGCCGCTTTTGATGCTGCGCTGGACACCGCCGCTGCCGAGTTGGACGAAGCCCATTCCACGCGCCTGCTGGCCATAAAAGACACCTTCAAGCGCATCGGCCAGCAGCCGGTGGTGCAGGACGGGCATTTCACCGTCGAAGACCGGTTGTACCTGCGCGAATGCCTGCGCCGCTACGTGCCCGACAGCATCGCGGCCTATCTGCGCGTGCCCGTGGCGCAGCGCGCCCAGCAGCTATGGAACGACCAGCCCTGTGCGCAAGTCGCCTTGCGCCAGCAGCTGGATTTGCTGCTGGAAGAAATTTGCTTGCGCGAAACAAAAATCGGTCGCAGTGCGGCCGAGCAATTGGCAGGTCAGCAGCGGTTTTTGGCCGCCAAAAAATCGCGCTAAACCAGCGTTGGTGCAGGCTCAGGGCGCATCGCCTTCTGCCGCACTGCGCGCGCGCGCCGAGCGCTGCTCCAGCAAATCCGCCTCTTGCGCGTCGCGAACCGTTTTGGCCAAGGTGAAGGTGCTGCTGACCATGAACAGCCAGCTGACCAGCATGTAATATTTCTGCCACTGCTCAATGTTCATGCGCCACAAGCCCCAGCCGGTCAATAACACGGCGGCGGCAAAAGCAATCCACACCGCAATCACCCACATCGAGGTGTCCACCTGCCCATCGCGGTTGTCGCGCTGGGTCTTGGCCACGCTAAACGTGGCAAACAGGCAGAAAAACATACCGATGGCCAAAAAGGCCCGGTCCAAATCTTGCCCAGGCATGTTTAGCACGCCGACCCCCGCGCAGACGATGGCCAAAATAAACGACAAGCGAACTTGCATCCGCCATGCAGTGGTATCGCGCTGAACGATGTAACGACCAGTGGCCATGAGAATTTCCCCTTAAAAAACGATTGAAAGCTGCGTGTTAGAGCTTGACCGGGCCGCTCAACTGCGCGCTGGTGGCTTGGCGCGCTTGCTGCTGGCGCACCTTGTCGGTGTACTGCTCGGCACGTTGCAGCTCGGCAGAAATCATGGCGTTGTTTTGTCCCATCACCACAATCGCTTGCGAGCGAAAGTTGTCCATGGCGTCCATTGCCTGGAACGTCTGGTCAAACATTTCTTTGAGCTTTTCGATGCCGACCATCGGGTTTTGCGCAAACTGGGTGGTCTTTTCGACGTGGGTGTTGAGCTGGCGCCCGCTCTCGGCAATCAGCCCCTCGATGGTGGCGTTGACGCCTGTCAGCATCTCCATCACCTTGATTTGGTTGCCAGTAGCCCGCGCCACGGTCTGCGCCACGGCCAGCGCGCTCATGCCGGTGGTGGCGACGCGCGAGCAGCCGTTCATCATCTCGCGCCCGGTCTTTTTCAGTACATCCAGCGCCAAGTAGCCGTTGGTGCACACCGCCTGCTGCGTCAGCATGTCTTGCAGGTTTTGCCGTGCATAAAACAGCACTTCCTGTTCCAGCGCTTTGGCGCGCAAGGCATCGGTGGCGCGCAGCGCCTCCACTTGGGCCAACAGCTTGGCGTCGAGCAATTGGGCAAAGCGAATTGCCCCGGCCAGCTTTTGCATCGCCTCCCACAGCTTGCTGCGCGTGGCTTCAATGTCCACCACATCGCGCTGAATGTCGTCGCGCGCGGCATACAACTGCTCCATGCTGGTATTGAGCTGCTCACTTGCGCCTTGAAACTTGCGAAAGTAGTTTTGCAGCCGGTTGCCAAACGGAATGAAGCCCAGCAGCTTGGGCTGCTGAAACAAATCGCCCTGCTTGCCGGGGTTTAAGTCGTCCAACTGGCGGCGCATGGCTTGCAGCGCCTTAAACGCCGTGCTGTCCTCAGTGCCGACAAAGTTGCGCTCCATCAGGCGCCCTTGCATCAGGCTGGCAGCGATGGAGACTTCCTCGCGCCCCAAGGCAAACGCGCTGTCGAGCTTGGCGCGAAACGCATCGCTTTGCACGTCTTCGGTCAGCAGGCTGTGGATAAATTGGTCGGCCTGATCTTCCACCGCCTTGGCCAGCGCTGGCGGCAAAGGGGTCGCCGTTTGGGCGACCTCGTTGCTGAGCGGCTGCACCACCTCGGGCGGTGTCAGTTGAAAGCCCGCCGCTGCGGGGGTGCTGGTGTGGTTCATTTTTGTTTCCTTCCCTTGCGGGGCCTTGGGGGCATTCTAGGGAGCGCAGCCCTGGTGGCGCTGGCCCGCGAGCGCATTTTTTACGCCGCACCCGTCGGGGGCCACACGGGGCGTTTCAAACACTGGCGCCATGGTGCGCGCTACCGCCGCCCATAAGCCGTTAAAAAATCAACCAGCAGCTAAAACTGCTCCTCAGGGTATCGGTTTGCGCTACCAGACGCCAAGGCGTTGGGCACAAAAAAAGCCTCCGCAGAGGCCTTTGGGGGCAGCGCCAACGCGCCAACGTGCCGTAGCGCGTTTAGCGGCTGTCGCGTTTGCCTTGGGCGCGGCGGGTGCTGGAGCTCAGGTGCGCTTGGATAGCGATGTTGCCGGGGTTTTACGTCAAGCGGTGCATTGATTGGGGTGCGTGGACCTTGCCGGCCAAGTGGGACGCGGTCAACGCTTTGATGGGCTCGGCGCGGCTGTGGTCAAACAGCTCCAGCTCGGCGGCGTTGAGCAAAGGGCGTGCTTGGGTGAGGGTATAGGCCATGGGTCTTTCTCCTTAAAGTGGCAGCGCTTCCCAACAAGGAAACGTACTTTCTAGCCTAGACCCCGGTGCTGCCTGCGGCTGTCGGACAACAGGCCGCTCACACGTCCCAACGGCCAGCGCAGCAGCGTTCAAGCTGCGCCCAGCGCTGGGGCTGCCACCAGCGTGCTCAGCGGCAAGTCGTGCAGCTCTTGCAGCAACTGCGCCAACTGCGCCGCTGCCGCTTCCACCACCGTGCGCCCCTTCTGCGCCGTCGCCGCCGCTGCGTTGCCGACCGCCCCGGCCGGGTGGTAGTCCTGCATTTGCCAGCCCAGCTTGGCGCTTTTGCCGTTGCCCAAAATGGCATAGCGCGCGGCGCGGTCTTGCGAGGTGGAGCGGAAATTGCGCGCGTGCTGCATCTGCACCGTCTGCGGGGCCAAGTGCAACATCATCGAGGTCTCGATGTCGCCGGCGTGGATGCCAAAGCGGTGCTCGTCGGCACTGAATTGGCCGGCCACGTCGTCGGGCAAGGGCAGGCTAAACCAGCTGGCGCTGTAGACCAGCAATTGCTGCTGGCTGCGCAGCTCGCGCGCCACGATGTCCATCACGCTGACCTGGCCGCCGTGGCCGTTGAGCAGCAGCAGCTTTTTAATGCCAGCGCGCGCCACGCACGCGCCCAACTGCGTCCACAGCGCAATCAGCGTGGTCGGTGACAGCGTCAGCGTGCCCGCAAAGGCGCTGTGCTCGGGGCTGAGGCCGATGTTTTGCGGCGGCAGCACCAGCACTGGCAGCGCAGCCGGCAGCAAAGGCAGGGCCGCGTCCATCACGCCTTGCAGCAGTACCGCATCGACCGACAGCGGCAAGTGCGGGCCGTGCTGCTCGGTGGCGGCAACCGGCAATACGGCCACGGTGGCAGCGGCCAAGCCGTTGTGTTGGGCTGCGGCAAAGTCGCGCGCCGAAACGTCGGCCCAGTGGCGCGCGGGCCAAGCGGGTGGTGCAACAGAGGAAGAAGGCATACCCCGCATGGTAGGGGATGGCGGCTAGAGGGGATGCGCGGCGTTTGGCTTGTGGGCCTTGGGCCCTTTTTAGAGCAAGCTGGCCTGTAGCGAGGCGCTTGCCAAGGGCCGCAGCCGGGCAAAGTCCAGCAGTTCGGCCAAGTGGGCGGCTTTGCTTTGCCATTCATGCACCACGTTTTCGGCCAGCAGCACGTAATGCCACGGCAGGCCTTGGCGCAGTTCGGGCGCCAGCGTGTTAATGCGCTCGCACCACGCCACGGCGGCTTTGCGCTTGCGAACTGCGCAGCGGCACGATGACGCAAATGTTGTTGACGTCAAAACCCTCGCGCAGCATCAGCACGCTGACGATGACGCGCGGCGTAGCGTGTTTGTCCACGCTGAACAGCCGCTGGCGCACCGGCGCCCAGTCTTTTTCGCCCAACTCGGCCTTTTTGCCCGAGTCGATGGTCATCACCTCGTCCTCTTGCAAGCCTTCTTGCTCTTGCAAAAACGCCGCCACCAGTGGCGACACCGTGGTGTCCTCGCACACCACCAGCATCTTGGGGTGGCGCGTGGGGTCAATCTGGGCAAAGTCGGCTTCCAGCTTGCGCAGCTTCTTCAGCCCCGCGCGCAGCATCACGCGCTGACCCTCGCTCAAAGCCGGGTTGCCGGCCTCGTCGCGCTCGGCTTTGAACTCCAATGGCAGTGCGCCAATCTCTTTGCGCCGGTCCAGCACCAGCGACTTGACCAGCCCGGCGCGCATGGCGGCCTTCAGGTCAAAGTCGGTGACGATGTGCGCAAAATACAGCTTCTTTTTGTTCTTGCCGCTGCCCACGTCGTTGTAGGGCGTGGCTGAAAAATCCACCTGCACAAAGCGCCGACTCTTGGACTGTGCAATGCGGCTCAAGCTCTTTCGCCACTCCACCTCGGTCACCTTGCCCTCGCGCTTGAATTCATGGATATGGTGGGCCTCGTCGTTGAACACCATCAACTCGGGCAGCCCAGCCAAAAACTCCAGCACGTTGCCGCGTGCATAGCGCCGGTCCAGCACGTCCAAGCTGTTGCCGGTGGCGCGGCCCGGCATGAGTGGCAGCACGGCGGCCACCACCTCGTGTGCGGGCAGCGGCGCGCCGAGGGCTTCTATCTCGTCCGCGCCTTCCATCTCTTCGGACACGTCGCCTTCGGTTAACAAATGCCAGTTGGTGATGGCAATCATCCCGTTGCCGGTGGCTTTTAGGCCCATCTCGCCCTTGCTGCACACGTTGCCGCGCACAAAGGCAAACACCGCATCACGGTGCGCTTCGGGGATGAACACATCGGCAAACTGCGCCACGTCAGAAGTGGCGAAATCCCTTGCCCCGCTTGCGCTACCTGCTATCAATTTGCCGCAAAACGCATCCAGCAGCCGCTCATAAACAATCAGCCCCGGCGCTACCACCAGAAAAAAGCGCGTAAAGCGTGCATCGTTCACGCCGTCGGCCAGCGCTGCGGTTTTGTTGAGCAATTGCCAAATCAGCAGCGCCTGTAGTACCCACGTTTTGCCGGTGCCGGTGGCCATCTTGAAACAGTATTTGGGATGCGCGTGTTTGGGCGCGGACACCTCGGCCAGCCGCGTGCCCACCAGCAGCGCATCGGGCGCCACCTGTTGGTACAGCTCTTTCAAGTCGGCCGTGGTGGGGGTGACCCGTTCCAGAATGTCGACTGCGCCGTGTTCGAGGCCCAGGGCCAGCGCGTTGGTGTAGGTGGTCAGGGCGGTGGAGAGGGCGAGTGGATGCTTAGCGTCCGTCATAGGAGTTTTCCCTGTGGTCTGCGTTAGTAAACAAATTGTTTAGAATTTGGCGCATGATTCGCAGCTTTGCCGATAAAGAAACCGAAACCCTGTTTCGCACAGGAAAGTCTCGACGGCTGCCACCGGACATCCTGCGTCGGGCGGTGTTGCGCTTGAACCAG
>JAGNSH010000111.1 GCA_017988165.1 Giesbergeria sp.
TCAGGCAGCAAGTCGTGCTGCAAAAGGCCATAGGCCACCAGCAGATCGCCGGCGCGGGCGCCAAATATATGCCCACGACCCTGTAGCAGGCTGGCCAAAAATTGGCGATTCTCCGGCTTAACCAGCTGCGCTGACATACCGGCGCAACTGACTTGGTGCAGCGCGGCGACGGCGTCCAAATCCTTAGGCTGCAGCAGGCACCAATCCAGTGCGGCGGCGGCGGAGGGGGGGATGCCCATGCTCATGAGGCTTGGCCTTGCGCCGGGCCGATGGCGATGACTTCGGCGTAGTTGAGCATATCGATTGGCGGGTACAGCTTCAGGCGGTGCGCCACCTGCATATTGACCAGGAGCGAAAAGCGTTTGAGCGTCTCCACCGGCACCTCGCCGGGCGCTTTGCCGCCGACCAAAATATCGCGCGCCTTGGCGCCGGCCAGTTGGCCCACCGAGTAATAGCGGCTGACCAGCCCCACCAGTGCTCCGCCCGAGCGCACCGACAGCTCGGTGGCGCCAAACGAGGGCAGTTGCAGCGCCAACGCCGCTGGCGCAAGGCGGTAAAAAATACTGCCGGCAAAGGTGTCGGGCAACAAATACAGCCACTGCGCCCCGGCGGCGTGCAGCTCGGCCACCAAGTCTTCGGCGCCATCGGCCATCGGCAGACCCGAGGCATGGGTGCGAAAGGTGCGCTCAATCAGCTCGCAGCCTTGTTGCTGGCAGAAGGCGCGTGTTTGTTCGACGATGGCGCGGGTGTTGGCCTCAGCGCGGTTGTAGAGCACGCCGATTTTTTGAAAGGGCCGGTAAGACTGGATAGCGCGCAGCTGCACCGCAGTGGGCACTACGTGTACCGCGCCCGTGACGTTGCGCCCCGGCGCTTGCAGTTGCGCCACGATGCGCGACTCCACCGGCGCGGCCACCAAGGCAAACACCACCGGAATGTCGTGGATAAAACCGCTGGCGCTGGTTTGGTCATACGGCCCGACCACGGCCAGCGTGGATGGGGTGCCCCAGACGTAGATCAGGTCGGGTGGCCGCTGGCGCGCTTCTTGCAGGATGGTCGGCACGCGCGCGACGTCTTGGCCGACGTCGCGCACTGTGAATTGCACCTGCAGCCCGGCATCGTTGAGATAGGCGCGAAAGCCACGGTCGACATCGGTTTCGCCGCGAAAGGTGATCATCAAAATGCGAAACGGCCGCCCGCTGGCGTGTTGCAACGCGGCGGCATGGGGCGTCACCACCGCCCAAGGGGCGAGTGTCAGCAACGACAGGCCCGCGCTCTGGCGCAAGGTGTGGGACAGAAAATGGCGGCGATCGGGCATAGAGCGTGGAAGTCTCTCACACTGCGCCAGCAGTGGCGAGCCGCGCCAGCGAGCGCAGCCACAACGGGTTTTAACTTGGTGTGCCGCGAAAACGCAGCGCCGCTTGGCGGCTGACTTCGGCCAGCAGTTGCTCCTCGCGCTGGCGCTCGCGCAGCCAGCGCGCGTCGTTTTGGCCGGCGTGGGCTTCGCCGCGCAACAGGTGCAGCGCGCCCGAGGCGCCGTGCTGCGCCGCGTGCCCGGCAATTTGGTCCATGGTGCGCATGATGTGTTCGCGCAGCGGCATATGCACGCCAGTGGCGGGGTCGACATACACCGCATCCATACCAAAACGGCAGGCTTGAAAGCGGTTGTAGGTGTAGACCAAGTAGTCGTCCTCGCACGGGGTAAACGGCTGCTCGGCCAAAAACCACGCGCCCAGTGACTGCACAAAACCGGCCAGCGCGGCAGCGCGCTCGATGGTCAGCGGCGTGTCAAACACGCGGATTTCGATGGTGCCAAATTCGGGCTTGGGGCGAATGTCCCAATAAAAATCTTTCATGCTTTTGACTACGCCGGTGCGCGTCATTTTCTCGAAATACTGCTCGAACTCGGCCCACGTCAGCACGCACGGCGCGCGCCCCGACAGCGGAAAGGCAAACACCGAATTAAGCCGCGCCGAGTCAAATGCCGTGTCGTGGCCCTGCACAAACGGGCTGGAGGCCGACAGCGCGATGAAGTGCGGGATGTAGCGGCTCATGCGGTGCAGCATCAAGAGCGCCGAGTCGGCATCGGGGCAGCCAATGTGTACGTGCTGGCCAAAAATGGTGAACTGCTTGGACAAATAGCCGTACAGCTGCGACAGCTCTTGAAAGCGCGGCTTGTCGTAAATGCGCCGCTCGTGCCACTGCTGAAACGGGTGTGTGCCACCGCCGACGACGGCAATGTTGAGCTTGTCGGCGCTTTTGACCAGCGCATCGCGAATCGGCGTCAGTTGCCCCAGCACCTCGCTGGACGAATGGCAAATGTCGGTCGAAATCTCGATCATGCTGTTGGTCATCTCCGGCACCACGCTGCCGACCAGCGGGTTTTTCAGCATCAGGCGCAACATATCTTCAGCGTAGGGCGCCAAGTCATAGTCGTGCGTGTTGACCAGTTGCAGTTCCAGCTCAACGCCCAGCGTCAGTGGTTCAGATTTGGTGAAGGGTTCAAGGCTCACGGCTGTCTCCTGTGCCAGTGCTTGGGGCCGTCAGCGGCGCCCAGGGTTTGGAGCTTTCGCCCGCGCGATAAATAGCCACGGTGGCAATCACCGCGCCCAGCACTTCCATCAACAAAATGGCCGGCAAGGCGACACGCGCAATCAGGTGCCCGGTCGAGGGTGAGGCCACGACGAACTGCGAGGCAATGAGCAGCGCAATCGACGACATCGGCGTCATGGCTGCGCCCACCCACAGCGCTTGGCGCCAACTGGCGCCGCTGCCAACGTTGCCCAGCGCCACGCCGACCACCTTGGCCAGCAAGCGCACGCCGATCAGCGCCAGCACCACGCCGGCCACCGGGCCGCTCCAGTCGGCCTGCGCCGCTACGGTGGAGACCAGTACAAACATCAGCATGGTCAGCAGTGACGAGGCCGTGCCCAACTGGCGCGGCCAAGCCCACGGGCGCGGGTTAAATTGCTTGAGCAGCATTCCGCCCAGCAGCGCTGCCAGCGGCGCCGAGCCGCCCATGTGCGCTGCTACGGCAGTGCCAGCCGCAATCAGCGCCAGCAGCAAGATGGAGGTGTTCTCGCTGGTCGGGCTCATAAAGCGCAGGGCAAAGCGCAGCACCATTGACAGCAGCGCCGCCACGGCAATCGACACGCCCAGCACCACCATCACCGGGTAGGCGGTGTCTATCAGCGTGACGGCGGGGCGGTTGATGAGCTCGGCCTGCGCGCTGCCCAGCGTCAGCGCGTACAGCGTCGACAGCGTGGCCAGCACAATGGCGCGCTCGGTCACGGGGCCCGCAGCGCGGGTGTCGTTGACCACGCGCGTCAGCACGGCGGGCGAGGCCGCCAGCGCCACAATCGCCAGCGGGCCGGCGGCGCGCTCGGGCACCTGCAGCCACAGCAGTACCCAGTACACGGCAAAAAAGGTCAGCGCCGACTCGGCCACGCTTTGCACCAGCACCATCGGGTTGTGGCGAAACCAGCGCAGCGGAATGCGCCCGCCGCACTCAAACAGCACCAGCGAGATGCCCAGTTCCAGCATAAACAGGCCAATGCCTTGCAGCGGCCACAGCGCGCCGCTAAAGCCGGCCAGACCAGCAAAAGTGCCGACCAGCGAATAGCCGACCACTTTGGGCAAACCAATGTGGCGCTGGCACAAATAGCCGGCCATGGTGGCCGCCGCCAGCAGCAGCGACCACTGCACCGTGGGCAGCCCGGCAGAGGGGCGCAGCCACTGCGCCCAGAAGGTCAGGATTTCATTCATTGATGGGATCCTTGTGTGTCAACGGAAAAGGGACTCCGCGGGAGAAATAAATGCTGAACCAGCGCAGACCCAGTGGCGGCGGGTGCGCTCATGGCGCTGTTTTTAACGCTCAACTGGTTTGCCGCCCGGGCAAGAAAAACTCGCGTGGGGCCGAGCGTAAACGCTTGCCTAGGCTAACGTAAATACGCGTGCGCTCGACGCCGGTGACGTTTTGCGCGCGCAGCGCCACCAAAAATGCCAGATAAAAACTTACCCCCACGTTGATGGCACCGATCAATGGAATGCTGGCCAGAGCCCACCAAAAGGCGCTCAGGTGCAGAACCTCTGAGCCCAAACCTGCCGCTGCAATCGCTATTTGGCCGCTCGACAGCGTGACGTGGCGCACCTCCAGCCCCAAGCCAAAAAAAGCGGCAAATGCCGGCACCAAACCCAGCATGAAACCCAGCGAAATGTTGGCCGCCAACCCCGACAGGTTGTCGCGCAAAAAGCGTGCCCAGCGCTGCGCCCGCGTCGCACCCAAAAAGGCAGTGATGCGCGGGTTGTAGCGGATGGCCGAGTCCATGCGGCGCAGCACAAACCAGTTTTCTGACCAGCCGGCAATGATGCTGGAGATAAACAGCAACACCCCGGTAAATGCGGCAAACAGCAGCGATAGCCCCAGCAGGTGCAGTGAGCCGAGTGTTTGCAGTGCATGGGCCTGGTCCAGCACCGGCGCGCCGCTGCTCCAAGCCCACAGCCACGCTAAACCCATGGCGGCGGGAAACACCACCAGCACGTTGCCCAGCACTGCCGCTACTTGCGAGCGCACTAAATAGGTCACTTTGTCGACAAACTCTTCAACGCCCTCGATGTTGTCCATCTCTTTGAGCTTGGCCGCCATCGCCGGCGCCGTCATGGCCGGCTGTTTGGTGGCGACAGTGAAGTGCAGCATCTGGATCAGTACAAAGCTGATGGCGTAGTTGGCGCCGGCCAAAAAACCGCCCCAAAACGCCGACAGCGCCAGCGCGTGCAGGGCAAATTTCAGCAGCGTGGTAAATGCCATCACCGCCCCGCCCCCGGCCGCGTTGCCGACCATGGCGAAGTACTCGCCCCGGGTGCGGGTGATGTAGTGCTCGCCGGTTTCAGCGCTGCGCTCGGCCACTTTGGCCGCCAGCAGCGACGAGTTGCTCGCCAGCAGCGCGCGCAGGCTGCGCCGCTCTTGGC
This sequence comes from Giesbergeria sp., assembly GCA_017988165.1. GTDB lineage: Bacteria > Pseudomonadota > Gammaproteobacteria > Burkholderiales > Burkholderiaceae_C > Simplicispira. Next base: position 4,966 of record JAGNSH010000111.1, read on the forward strand.
CGACCTGCACCAAGTGCGACAGCAGGCGCGCCGCGCTCAGGTTGGGCGAAGGCGAGAGCACGCATTCGAGCAGCTCGCGCACCCGCAAGATGCGCGTGCGCAACTGGCGCAGGCGAAACACCAGCCCGACCGAGATGCCGTTGTCCTCAAAGTGCAAGTACACGCTGGCCGCCGCGCTGCGGCAGCTCTCCAGCCGGGTGCGCAGGCGCTGCGCGGCGTCTTCCAGCCGGTCGGTGGTGCGCAGGCCGTGCAGCACCTCAATGCGCAGGCTCTCCACATCGCGGATCAGCGCATGAAACGGCTGCGCCTCGCGCGCGGCGTCGCTCATGCGCAGGCGCAGCTCGGGGGCAAAGCCGGTCGACAAAATTTGCCCGGCGCAGTAGGTGATGGCGTCGAGCAGGGTTTTTTGCCAGCGCGTGCTGCTGGCGCCCTCGGGGGCAAACACGGCCACCAAGCGGTCTAGCAACTCTTCGGGCAGCCCGGCCAGCCATTGGGCATCGAAGGCGCACGGCAGTGCCAGCGTGAACAGTTCTGACGCTTCCAGCGTCTCCGGGGTGCTGGGCAGCAGCTTGTAGCGCAGCCGCTCGGTCAGCTCGTTAAACAGCCCGGTGCGCGGTGCAAAGCCAAAGTCGGCCAGCAAGGGCGTGATGTCGACCGTATCGGCCAGCGTGCGCCACCAGTCTTTCAGGCGCTGGCGCAGTGTGGCGTCGCCCTCTAGCGCCTGCACAAACAGCTGCACCCGGGCCACGCTGGCGGGTACCGAGTCGCCACTGCCGCGCACCCAGTCAAAAAATTCGATCAGCCACAAATGGCGCTCGGCCATGCCCGCTTGTGCGTCGGCCTGCGTCAGCAGGTGGGACAAATCACTGCCGATACTTTTCGCGGCTTTCAATGCAGCACCCGTGGGCCTAGGGGTTGCTCGGGGCGACCGGCGTCGTTGGCTTGCAGCATGAACAGCGCCACCGGGCTGCTAAAGGGCGCGCCCGCGTCGGTGACGCAAAAAAAGCTGCCGTGCATGGTGCCGCTGGCAGTGCGCAGCTGGCAGCTGCTGGTGTATTGAAACGACTCGCCCGGTTTGAGCAGTGGCTGCTGGCCGACCACGCCCAAGCCCTTGACCTCTTCGGTGTGGCCGTTGGCGTCGTTGATGATCCAGTGGCGCGCAATCAACTGCGCCGCCACGTCGCCCACGTTGGTGAGGGTGATGGTGTAAGAAAAGCTGAACCTGCCGGCTGAGACATGGGAGTGCTCGGGCAGATATTGGGGCTGTACGTCGACGTCAAACTGGGGCTTAGGCATGGAGCGAATGGTAACTGCGACAATGCCGCCATGAGCCGCACCTACCGAATCGCCCCTTCTATTTTGTCCGCCGATTTCGCCCGTTTGGGCGAAGAAGTGCGCAGCGTCATCGACGCTGGCGCCGACTGGATTCACTTTGACGTGATGGACAACCATTACGTCCCCAACCTGACTTTTGGCCCGATGGTGTGCCAAGCGCTCAAGCCGCACGCCGTCACTGCGGGCGGTGTGGCGGTGCCGATTGACGTGCATTTAATGGTGCAGCCGGTCGATGCGCTGGCAGCGGCCTTTGCCCAAGCCGGCGCCGACTACATCAGCTTTCACCCCGACGCGGCGCAGCACGTACACCGCAGCATCCAAGCCATTGCCGCGCAGGGCGTGAAACCCGGTTTGGTATTCAACCCGGCCGAGCCGCTGGACGTGCTCGATTGGGTGATCGACGACATCGACCTGATTTTGATCATGAGCGTCAACCCCGGCTTTGGCGGGCAGAGCTTTATTGACTCGGCGCTGCGCAAAATTGAAGCGGTGCGCAAGCGCATTGACGCCTGCGGCAAAGACATTC
>JAGNSH010000112.1 GCA_017988165.1 Giesbergeria sp.
CGGTTGACGATGCTGACCAGCATTTGCCCCGGCTTGAGCGAGCCGAGCACTTCTTCGCCCAGCGCTTTTTCTTTGACGCGGGCGATAAAGTCGCGCACCACGGGCAGGGCCACGTCGGCTTCGAGCAGGGCCATGCGCACTTCGCGCAGCATGTCTTGGACGTTGGATTCGGTGATGCGGGCCTGGCCACGCATCTCCTTGACGAGGCGCGAGAGTTTGTCGGTAAGGGCGGAGGCCATGGCAATCATTCCGGTAGGCGCGGCCAATCGCTGGCTGGCCGGCAGGTGGGACGCCGGCTGCGTGCAGCGGGCGAAAGGTAAACTGTGACCCATGATTTTACCCAGTGCATCCCCGATCAGTCTGCTCCTTGGACTGGGCGCCGTCGTGGCCTACGCGGTGCCCGCGCTGGCGGCAGCGCGTCTGCAAGCCGGTGGCGCCCGTGTGACTTTATGGACGGCGTGGGTGCTGCACGCTAGCGCGCTGGCGTGGAGCATGGCCGTTGGCGTGCCGCATTTTGGTTTTGCGCCAGCGCTGTCCATCACCGCTTGGCTGGTGCTGACGGTGTACGGCGTCGAGCGCCAGTTGTTTCCCCAATTGCAGGCGCGCTGCACGCTGGCCGCGCTGGGCGCGTTGGCGGTGTTGCTGGCGCTGCTGTTTCCGGGCCAGCCACTCAACAGCAGCGCTTCGCCGTGGCTGGCGCTGCATTTGGCTTTGGGCATTGCCTGCTACGGCCTGTTTGCCGCTGCCGTCGTCCACGGCGCCATCATGGGCCGCGCCGAGCGGCGGATGCGCTTGGCAGTAGACCCCAACAGCGGGATGCCGCTGCTGACGCTAGAGCGCCTGATTTTCCGCTTTGTCACCGCCGGTTTTGTCTTACTGAGCGCCACGCTCGTGGCCGGCCTGTTGTTTAGCGAGACGCTGTATGGCCGCGCTTGGCGCTGGGATCACAAGGCGGTGTTTTCGGTGCTGTCGTGGATCACCTTTGCCGCTTTGTTGCTGGGGCGCTGGCGCTTTGGCTGGCGCGGGCGCATTGCGCGGCGAATGCTGTATGTCGGCGCTTTGCTGCTGCTGCTGGCCTATGTGGGCTCGCGTTTTGTCCTTGAAGTGTTGCTGGAGCGTGGCCTGTGAAATATCTGGTGCTGTTGCTGGTGCTGGCGGTGGTGTATGCCGTCTGGCGCAGCCAAAACCGCCCCAGCGCCCCGCTCGCGCGCAAAGCCCCGGCACCCCTGCCACCACCGCAAGACATGGTGGCCTGCCAGCACTGCGGCCTGCACCTGCCGCGCTCTGAGGCGCTGACCCACGGCAAGCACCACTATTGCTGCGCCGAGCACCAGCGCCGCGATGCCGCCTGAAGATCGGCCTTTTTTACGCCTGTGGCATGGGTTTTTGACCGGCCGCGTCATGGTCGCGCTGGCCTTGCTGGCGCTGCAAGTGCTGGGCCAGGCGCTGAGCCAAAACACCCAAAAATTCGAGATGGCAGTGACGCTGGCCTATCTGCTGGCCACGGTGTTGCAGCGCTGGTGGGGCCACGCCGCGCTGCCGCCGCCTTGGGCCGGGCCGCAGTGGCTGTCGACCATCGGCGTCGATATGCTGGCGGTGTGCGCACTGCAACTGCTGCACACCGGCGGGCTCAATTTCACCCCACTGCTGGGTTTACCGGTACTGATGGCAGCGGTGCTGGGCTCGCTGACGCTGGCGCTGGGCACCACGGCGGCGGCCACGCTGCTGCTGCTGGGCTGGGCGTGGTGGTTGGGCGAGCAAAGCGGCGTCGATGCCACCCAGCACTACTTGCAGTCGGCACTGACCGGCACCGGCTACTTTGTCTTGAGTTTTTTGGTACACCACTTGGCCGCCCACTTGGCGCGCGAGCAGCGCACAGCGCAGCGCAGCCAGCAAGCAGCGCTGGTGCAAGCCCAAGTCAGCGCGCTGGTGATGCAAAACCTGATCGATGGCGTGCTGGTGGTCGATGCCCATCACTGGGTACACGTTGCCAATCCGGCTGGCTTGCAACTGCTCAACGCCAATAGCACCAGCGATGCCAACAACGCCAGCGACACCAGCACCCTGCCGTTTACGCTGGCACAAACTCCTGCCTGGCAGCCACTGCTGGAGCTGGCCCGCCACACCTTTGTCCACAGCGCGGCGCAGGCGGCCGATGTCAGCTTGCTGCAACCCGGTCACAGCCCGATTGGCCTGCACGTGCGCACCTGGCTGACCGCCCCGCACCCCGACAGCGACGACGCGCCCTGCGAGCGTCTGTGCGTCATGTTTTTGCACGACTTGCGCGAAATGCAAGCGCGCCTGCGCACCGAAAAACTCGCCGCCATGGGCCGGATGTCGGCCGCCGTGGCGCACGAAATTCGCAACCCGCTGGCGGCCATCGTGCAGGCCAACGCCCTGCTGGGCGACGATTTGCACGAGCCGGCGCAGCAACGCCTGTCGGGCATGGTGCAAAAAAACGCCGAGCGCCTGATGCGCATCACCGAAGAAATTTTGGACATCGCCCGGGTGCAACACCAAATTGGCTACAGCAGCGCCAGCACCATCACGCTGGATGACGCCGTGGCGCACATTTGGCACGACTGGCAAGCGCACGATCCGGTGCAGCGCGCTGGTCAGCTGCACCTGCACGCCACCGGCCTGCCGGTCGAATTTGACCCCGAGCACCTGCGCCGGGTGCTGTTTAACCTGCTGGACAACGCTTTGCGCTACCGCAGCGGCGCCGCCCAGTCGCTGCAACTGCTGACTGGCACCAACCCCGCCGGCCAAGCCAGCGTGCAGGTGTGGAGCGACGGCGCGCCGATGGATCAATCGGTCGAGCGCCATTTATTTGAGCCGTTTTTTTCGTCCGAGAGCCGCTCCAGTGGCCTGGGCCTGTATATCTGCCGCGAACTGTGCGAGCGCCATGGCGCCACCATCCACTACCAGCGGCTGCTGCGCCCCACTGAGCACGGCGATGTCGAGGGCAATGCCTTCAGCGTCTACTTTCGCAAAGCGGGCCGGCTGCCCGAGTCCGCCTCGCTGTTTGACACCCTGGTGGTTTGACACCGGCCCAACCATTTTTGTTGCTATGAACGCTTCCGCCGCCTCTATCTTGGTTGTTGACGACGAGCCCGACCTGCGCACGCTGTACGAGCTCACTTTGCTGCGCGAGGGCTACCGCGTCGCCACCGCCGGCACGCTGCAAGAAGCGCGCGCGCAACTGCAAGCACAGCGCTTTGACGTCGTCATCAGCGATATGCGCCTACCCGATGGCTTTGGCATGGAGTTGCTGCAAGAGCTGCGCGCGCAGCAACGGCGCGAGCGCTGCGTGGTGATGACCGCCTACGGCTCGGCAGAAAACGCGGTCGAAGCACTGCGCTCAGGCGCGTTTGACTACCTGACCAAGCCGGTCGACCCGAAACAATTTCGCTTGGTGGTGGCCTCCGCAGTGCAGGGCAGTGGCGGTATGTTGGCCACGCACAACGCGGCCAAGGCAGCACCCACGCGCCACAGCAGCAGCCACGGCAAGCCCGACGGCCCCGACAACGCCAACGATGCGCTGGCGCGCTTGGTCGGCTGCTCTGAAGCGATGCAGCGCGTCAAGCAACGGATTGTAAAAATTGCCCACAGCATGGCGCCGGTGCTGGTGCGCGGCGAGTCGGGCACCGGCAAAGAGCTGGTAGCCCAAGCGCTGCACGCCAGCAGCCAGCGCGCCGGCGGCCCGCTGGTGGCCGTCAACTGCGGCGCCATCCCTGAAAATTTGCTCGAAGCCGAATTCTTTGGCGCGCGCAAAGGCTCCTACACCGGCGCCACACAAGACCGGCCCGGCTACTTTCAGGCGGCACAGGGCGGCACCTTGTTTTTGGACGAAATTGGCGACCTGCCACTGGCGATGCAGACCAAGCTGCTGCGCGCCATCCAAGAACGCAGCGTGCGCCCGATTGGCTCGACCCAAGAAGAAAACGTCGACGTGCGCATCATCAGTGCCACGCACCGCGACTTGGCCGAGGAGGTGCAGGCCGGGCGCTTTCGGCAAGACCTGTATTACCGCCTGAACGTCATCGAAATCGTCATCCCGCCGCTGCGCGAGCGCCGCGAAGATTTGCCGGCGCTGTGCGCAGCGCTGTTGGCACGCATTGCCCACGAATCGGGCATCACCACCCCAGCACTGACCCCGGCAGCGCTGGGGGCGATTGCCCGCCACCCGCTCAAAGGCAACGTGCGCGAATTAGAAAACCTGCTGCACCGCGCCGTCGCCTTGAGCGATGGTGAAACGCTGCGCATCGAGGCCACAGAGCCGCCAGTGCCCGCAGTGCCCGCAGTGCCCAGCGACGCCAGCATCAGCGCACTGTTTGACCCCGACTTGCCGCACGACCTGCAAGCCTGGCTAGACCAACAAGAGCGCGACATTCTGGTGCGCGCCCTGCACGCCAGCGGCTTTAACCGCACCGCCACCGCTGCACGCTTGGGCATCAGCCTGCGCCAAATTCGCTACCGCATTGCGCGCCTGAACATTGCCGCGCCGCAAGACACCGACCCCCATGCCGACGCCGAGCACTGAAACGCCCGCGCCAGCCGCCAGCGCTTGGGACGGCGGCTGGCACCGCCGCGCCGTGCGCCAGCCCTCGCCCAACTGTGGCCCACGCCCAGCAGGCGCTGTGCTGGATTTGCTGGTGCTGCACTCGATCAGCCTGCCGCCGGGCGAATACGGCGGCGGCCAGGTGCAGGCGCTGTTTGCCAATCGGCTGGACTGGGATGCACACCCCTACTTTCAAAGCATTCGCGGGCTGCAGGTATCGGCGCATTTTTTCATCACGCGCAGCGGCGAGCTGTGGCAGTTTGTCGATTGCCAGCAGCGCGCTTGGCACGCCGGCGCCTCGTGCTACCGAGGCCGCAGCCAGTGCAATGACGACTCGATTGGCATTGAGCTGGAAGGCTTAGAGGGCCAATCCTTCGAGCCAGCGCAATACGCCACCTTGGCCGCCCTGTGCCACGACGTGGCGGCGCGCTACCCGATAGCGCACCTTGCCGGCCACGAGCACATCGCCCCCGGACGCAAGGCCGACCCCGGTGCCGGTTTTGACTGGCCGCTGCTGCAACAGCGCCTCTGCTGGGACGCGGAGCGCTTTCCGGGCGCAGTGCTAAAACCCACCTAAATGCTATTAAATAAATAGCTAGAAGCGCAAGCAGGTAAAGGGCTAGAAGCCGTTTTGGCCATAAATTGTCGTTTTGGACAGTTTTTGGGTGATTTTTTGGCCTTTTTTGGGCGCCCACAGGGCTGCAATAGCACATATTGGCCAAAAATCAGGCGGTTAAAAAAACTACCGCAAAATCCAGTCAGACACTACAGGTAGCGTTTTGAGTGCAAAATACGCCCATATTTAGCGTGCGAAGTGAAGCCCAATTCACCCGCACGCTTTCTTTTGGGGGTGGCCCGCACGGCGCACACCCCTCACGCCCACCTCTGACCGCCAACCCCTGAGCCAACACGCTATGCAGCCAGCCTTGAACACCCTTTCCACGCCAATTTCCGCGCCCCTGACCAGCGCACCGACGGCCCCACACGACAGCAACAGCGCCGCGCTGCCCGACTACCAAATCCTGCGCCGCAACGGCGCGGTGATGCCGTTTGAGCCGCAAAAAATCGCCATTGCGCTGATGAAAGCCTTTTTGGGCGTGCATGGCACGCAGGGCGCCGCCTCGGCCAGCGTGCGCGAAACGGTGGAGACGCTGACCGACACCGTGGTGCGCGCCCTGATGCGTTCGCGCCCCGGCGGCGGCACGTTTCATATTGAAGACGTGCAAGACCAGGTCGAGCTCGGCTTGATGCGCGGCGGCCACCACGAAGTGGCGCGTGCCTACGTGCTGTACCGCGAGCGCCACGCCCAAGAGCGCGCCCGCCAACTGGCCGCCGCCGCGCCAACGCACCCAGTGCTGCACGTGGTCGATGGCGACCAGCGCTACCCGCTGGACATGGCGCGCTTAGAGGCGCTGATTGCCGACGCCTGCTCGGGTCTGGGCGCAGACGTCCACGCCGCACCGATCCTGAGCGAAACCCTGCGCAACCTGTACGACGGCGTGCCGGTCGATGAGGTCTACAAAGCTGCCATTTTGGCCGCGCGCACGCTGATCGAAAAAGACCCGGACTACACCTACGCCACCGCGCGCCTGCTGCTGCACACCATCGCCAAAGAGGTGCTGAACAAGGACGTGACGCAGGCCGAATTGGTCACCGAATACGCCAACTACTTCCCCACCTTCATCGCCAAAGGCGTCGAGGCCGAACTGCTCGACCCCGAGCTGTTGAGCTATGACCTGCCACGTCTGGCCGCAGCTTTGCAGCCATCGCGCGATTTGCAGTTTGACTACCTTGGCCTGCAAACGCTGTTTGACCGCTACTTTTTGCACATCCAAAAAACCCGCATCGAGCTGCCGCAAGCCTTCTTCATGCGCGTCGCCATGGGCCTGGCGCTGAAAGAAGCCGACCGCGAAGCGCGGGCGATTGAGTTTTATGAAGTGCTGTCGTCGTTTGACTTCATGTCCAGCACGCCGACGCTGTTCAACAGCGGCACGCTACGCTCGCAATTGTCCAGCTGCTACCTGACCACCGTGCCCGACGACTTGGGCGGCATTTACGACGCCATCAAAGAAAACGCCCTGCTGTCGAAATTTGCCGGCGGTCTGGGCAACGACTGGACGCGCGTGCGCGCCCTGGGCGCGCACATCAAAGGCACCAACGGCGAATCGCAAGGCGTGGTGCCGTTTTTGAAAGTGGTGAATGACACCGCTGTCGCCGTCAACCAATGCTTTGCCCCAGACACCGGCG
>JAGNSH010000113.1 GCA_017988165.1 Giesbergeria sp.
GTCATATTTTTGTTGGCCATAGCTCTCTTGCTCTCCTGGTCAAGCTGCGGCAGCACTGCGCTGCCCCAAGCTGAAATCGTGGCCCCAAAGGCTCACGCGGGTAAATTCGTGGACGATGTGCTCTTGCCAATCGACCACTGCGCCGCCGTAGCCGTACTCGATGTCGAAGTTCGACGGCGTGCGCATATAAAACGAAATCATCTTGTCGTTGGTGTGCTGACCCAAGCTAGCGGTCTGCGGCACCTCGTGCGCGGCCATGCGGTCCATCGCGCGGCCGACTTCGGGCATGTTTTCGACTTCGACCATGACATGCACACAACCGCTGGGCACCGGAAACCCGGCCAGCGCCAAGCTGTGGTGGCGACCGTTGTTGCAGTGGAAGAAGTGGATTGGCAGCGTCGGGCCATCGGGGCCGGCGGGCTGAAAGTTGTAAATGTCGGACAGGCCAAAACCCATCACCTTGGTGACAAATTCGACTGTCTTCGCAAAATCGGTGGTGGGCAGTACGGTGTGGCCCATGCCAATGTTGCCGGTGACAAAGCGCGACACGCCGGCGGGCGACGCAAAATGCGCAAAGTCCGAGCGAAAGCCCCACACCAGCTCATGGCGGTTGCCTGACGGGTCGCTGAAAGCGGCGACTTGCTGAGCGCAGCGCAGGTTGCAATGGGCGGCATCGCCCATTTCGACGGCGACGCCAGCGTCTTTGAGTACTGCCAGCGCTGCCTCAAAGTCAGCAGGGCCAGTGACCTCCCAGCCCGAAACCACATAGGCGTCGCGGGCACCAGGCTGCACGGCAAAGCGAAACTGGCGCTCGTCCATGCGGACATAGATTCCGCCATCGGGCGCAGGCGCCGTCATCATGCCAAGCACGCCTTCGGCGTAATTTTTCCACTTAGCCAAATCGGTGGTTTCAGCCACCACATAAGCCAGACCGCTGATATTCATCATTCACCCATCTCCTGGTTGTGTACGAATTTATGCACTGCGGTCATTCTGGTCAGGCCACCGACTAGAAGCATCGTCCGTTGAGACTAACGAAAAGCACCGGGAAAACCCGGCTGCGCTTCGCCTGCCTGCGCACCGCACAAACAACTGCGCCCTCTGCTTCTCCCCGCCACAAGGACGGGGAAAAGCGAGGGCGCATTCGGCGCTAAAAAGCGTCAGCGGTGATGGTCGTTTTAAGCTGACGTAGGGCGCACGTTCACTACGCGTTGTGAGCCTCCTCAACGTAGTTGGCATAAGTGGTGTAGCCCGCTGCACCCGGTGTGTACAGCGTCTTGCGATCAAAGCGCGCCAGCGGGTGGCCCGCGCGCAGGCGCTGGACCAAATCGGGGTTGCCGATGTAGTGGCGCGCAAACGACAGCGCGGCACCGCCGTACTGCTGCAAAGCTGCCTCGGCGTTGTCTGGCTCAAAACCGTCGTTCAAGATCAAGCGCTCGCCAAACTGCGCGCGCGCCAGTGCAAACGCATCGAGCTCGGGCGTGGGCGCACGCATCACGTGCAGGTAGGCCAAATTCAGCGTGGCGGCTTGGCGCATCAACTCGGCATGGGTAGCGGCCGAATCTTCGTCGCTGGTGTCGTTGTAGGTGTTGCCCGGGTTCAGGCGCAAACCGACCCGGCCCGCACCAATGGCAGCGGCCATCTCGCGCAAGCACTCAAAGGCAAAGCGCGCACGGGCAGCGGCGTTGCCGCCGTACTCGTCGCTGCGCTGGTTGGTGCCCGAGCTGAGGAACTGCATCGGCAAATAACCGCTGGTGCCGTGCAGTTCGACGCCGTCAAAGCCAGCCTCGCGGGCATTGCGTGCGGCTTGGGCGTACTCCTGCACCACAGCGCGCACTTCTTCAGTCGTCAGCGCGCGCGGCGTGTCGTAGGGCTGCAGGCCATCGGTGTCGGTGACAATTTGGCCCGCCGCTTGCAGTGCCGTCGGTGCCACCGTATCGACACCAACGCCTTTGATGAGATGGCTGCCAATGCGCCCGCCGTGCATGATTTGCAGCACGATCAGCCCGCCGCGTGCGTGCACCGCGTCGGTCACGCGCTTCCAGCCGGCAATTTGCGTTGGCGTAGCAATGCCGGGTTGGCGGCAGTACGACTGGCCAACGGCGCTGGGCCAAGTGCCCTCGGCGACGATCAGGCCAGCATCGCCGCGCTGGCCGTAATACTCAGCCATCAACGCATTGGGCACGCCATCAGCGTCAGCACGATTGCGCGTCATCGGCGCCATCACCACGCGGTTGGCCAAGCGCAGCTCGCCCAGTTGCAGCGGTTCAAAAAGTTGGCTCATGTTCGTACCCATCTCAGCGCACCCTCATCTTGGGCGCGGGCGTGCCGCGCCGCATCGTGGCCAAAAATTGCTCCAGCGGTGCCGGAGCCGCTACTTCGGGCAACGCGTCCTTCTCAGGCCGCTCGGCCCAAAACTCTTTCCAGCTCGGAAACAGCTCGTGAAACGTGCCGTTGTACGGCTGGCGGCCCGGCCAACGCAGCTTCATGTCGCCAATCGGCGGCTTGTTCAAGTCGGTGGCATACCAGTAGCACGGCAGGCGGCGGCGAAACAGCCACTGCCCGTCAATGCGCTCGTAGTCGTCCCAGTACAGCATTTGCATGATTACCCACTCGGCGCCGCACTCATGCTCGTTCTTGGAATAGACAACACCAATGGCGTGATTGGCATCGGTGAACTCGATGATGTGCTGGCCCAAATGGTGCGAGGTGCCAGTGAACTGCTCGCGCAGCGTATCGGTTTGCCACGCCTTGAAATGCGCGCGGCCCACTTTGTCGCGTCCGACGCGGATATCGGGCGCAAACAAATTGACGTGCGCGTCCATGTCGCGCATATCCAGCGACAGCGAATACTTGCCCGCCAGTTGGCGAATCGCCTCTATCGATTCGAGCCGGTCAAGGCGCTCCTCGGTATTGGCTGGCCACGTTGTAGCGGCGACGTTGCGGCTCACAGCGCCGTCACCAATACCGCCGAGCGGCCACCATCGACCGGCAGCACTGCGCCGGTGATATAGCTTGCCTCGTCGCTGGCCAAAAATAAAATCGCGTTGGCCAAGTCTTCGGGCTGACCGACGCGGCCCATCGGGATGAGCTTTTCGGTGCTTTTGCGCGTTGCGTCGTCCGACAACATGCCGGCGGTCGAGGGCGTTTCCACCACGGCGGGCACCACCACGTTGACGCGGATGCCGCTGAGCGCGCCTTCGGCGGCGGCAGCGCGCGAGAAGTTAATGATGGCCGCTTTGGCTGCTGAGTAGCCAGCCATATACGCCGTGCCCAAGGTGCCGCAAATCGACGAGACGTTGATGATGGAGCCACCGCTAGCGCCCTCGGCCTTCATCAGCTTCATCGCCGCGCGCGTGCCCCAAAAGGTGCCGTCCACCGAGGTGCTGAAATTGCTGTGCCAGTCGGCGGTGCTGGTCTCTTCAATCGCGCCCCAGCTGAAGGCCATAGCGTTGTTGACCAGCACGTCAAAGCGGCCGTGGCGTTGTGCAGCGCCGTTGATGGCGGCGGTAAAGCCGGCTTCGTCGCTGACGTCGGCCTGCACCGCTTCAGCCTTGCCGCCTGCGGCCTTAATTTGGGCCACCACTTCGTCCAGCGGCGCTTGGCGGCGCCCGCACAGCACCACGGTAGCGCCTTCTTGGGCGAAACGAATGGCGGTGGCCGCACCAATGCCGCTGCCAGCGCCCGTAACTAGCGCGACCTTGCCTTGCAATCTTTGTGTCATGGGGAAATCCTTTGAATCGCGGTAGTTATTAGAGGAAAGCGCTGCCGCCGTTGACGGCCAAGTTCTGGCCGGTGACAAAGCCGCTGTCATCGCTGGCTAAGAACAAAGCGGCGCGCGCAATGTCTTCTGGCTCGGCCATGCGGCCCATCGGTACGCCAGCGATGATGGCGTCGGTCCACTCCTGCGGAATGCTTTGCATCATGGGTGTGTTGGTCGGGCCGGGCACCAGCGTGTTGACGCGGATGCCTTTGGGCGCTAGCTCTTTGGCCATGCTGCGGGTCAGGCCCATCAGCGCCGCCTTGGAGGCGCAGTAGTGCGCCGGGCCGTCACCGCTGGCAGCGGCGGTGCTGGCGACGTTGATGACGACGCCGCGCGTGCCCGCCTTGAGCATGGCCCGCACTGCTTGGCGCGCGCAGTAAAACGCGCCGTTCAGGTTGACGTTGAGCACCCGCGCCCACGTCTCGTCGGCAATATCGGCAAACGCATCGACCGAGCCAATGCCGGCGTTGTTGACCAATACATCGACCCGGCCAAAAGTGGCGACGACTTCATCGACCAAAGCAGTGACAGCCGCGCTGCTGCCCACGTCCAAGCTGCGCGCCACGCTGGGGCCGCCCAAACCGGCCAGCGACTCTTGCGCGGCGTCAAGGTTCAGGTCCAGCGCCACCACGGTTGCGCCCTCTTGCACGAAGCAGCGCGCAATGGCACGGCCCATGCCTTGGCCAGCGCCCGTAACCAAAACTACTTTGTCTTTCAGTCTCATGTGTGTGCTCCTGTGGAATTTTTTCAGTCGATTTACGCCACAAGGCTAAAGGCAGCCCGCCCCCGCCTCATCGTCCAACAAGACTAGAAGCGCCCCCCCGCGCGCGCCCCAGAGCGCTTGCACCGCCCCCAAAAACAGCTAATTTCATACGAAATAGGCCTCAAACCCTTACAGGTATTGCGGTAGCAGCTATTAATTTTGAATTAATACCGCCCCACCGCAACGCCCAGCACCTACGCGGAAAAGGAAAACACACACACCGGCCATCGTCCGTTTGCATGTAGTGCGCGGGGGCCGCTTGCTGGCAAGCTGCTCAAGTTTTCCCTGCAACCCCTGCCCCCTCAAGGACTCAAACCATGCCTACTACCCTCGTTACCGGCTCGGCCTCCGGCATTGGCGCCGCTACCGTTTTGGCGCTGCAAGCCGCTGGCCACACCGTCATTGGCGCCGACCTGCGCAACGCCGACATCAACGCCGACTTGTCCACCCCCGCTGGGCGCGAGGCGGTGATTGCGCAAACGCTAGAGCGCACTGGTGGCCGCTTGGACGGGCTGGTGCTGTGCGCGGGCTTGGGCGCGCAGGTGCAACCCGCCTCGCTGATTTTGTCGGTCAACTACTTCAGCACCATTGCGTTGCTCGACGGCCTGCTGGGCGCACTGCAAAAGGGGCAAAACCCGTCCGCTGTAGTGATTTCGTCGGTCGCCTCAGCCATGCTGCCGTGGGAGAAAAACCCGCTGGCCGCCGCCTGCAGCGCCGGTGACGAAGCTGCGGCCAACGCCATCGTCATGGCCGCTGGCGCTGCAGGCGGCAACTTGGCCTACGCCGGCTCGAAAAACGCCGTCACCGTGGCGGTGCGCCAGCGCGCCACGACTTGGGGGCAAGCCGGCGTGCGCCTGAACACCGTCGCCCCAGGTGCCACGGAAACGCCGCTGCTGCAAGCCGGTCTGCAAGACGCGCGCTTTAGCGAATCCATCAAAAACTTTGTCGCCCCAATGGGCCGGCGCGCCGAGCCGAGCGAAATGGCCTCGGTCGTCGCCTTTTTGATGGGTGCCGGTGCCAGCTTTGTCCACGGCGCGCAGCTGTATGTCGATGGCGGCATTGACGCGGTCACGCGCCCAACGCAGTTCTAAGCATGGCTGACATGCCCACCCCCGAGCACATGCAAGCCGCTGTGCGCGCCTACATTGCCGCGCTCAACGCCGGCGACATCGACGCCATCGTCGCGCTGTATGCCGAGGATGCCACCGTCGAAGACCCGGTCGGCTCGACACCGCAGCGCGGTCTGGCGCAGATTCGCACCTTCTACAGCGCCTCGCTCAGCATGGCGCTGCAGGTGGTGCTGGACGGCGAGATTCGCGCCGTTGCCAACGAGGCGGCGTTTGCCTTCAGCGTCTCGCTGGTGATGGACGGCAAGCGCATCACCATCCGGCCGATTGACGTGATGCGCTTTGACGCCCAAGGCCGCATCACCTCGATGCGCGCCTTTTTTGGCAACCACAACATCAGCCAAGGCTGAACAACCTCAATAAAACTGGAGACAAAAACATGTTTCGATTGGATGGAAAAGTAGCGCTGGTCAGCGGCGCAGGGCGCGGCATGGGCTTTGGCGTGGCGCAAATGCTGGCGCAGCAAGGCGCGACGGTCATCGTCAACGACTTTTTTGCCGACCGTGCCGAAGCCGGTGCCGAGGCGCTGCGCAGCGAAGGCTTCAAAGCCTTTGGCGCGGTGGCCGACATGACCGACCGCGAGGCAGTGTTTGCGATGGTGAAAAACCTGCTGGCCGAGCACGGCAGCATCGACGTGTTTGTCCACAACGCCGGCATTCCGGCGCAAGGCTGGGGCTACACGCCGTTTTTGGAGTCGCCCCCGTCCGAGTGGGACGCATGGCTGCAGCTGAACCTGCACGGCCTGATGCACGCCTGCCAAGCCATCTTGCCCTCGATGATTGAGCGCGGCTGGGGCCGCATCATCGCCGTCAACTCCGACGCCGCGCGCACCGCCACCGGCATGGGTCTGTGCGCTTATGGCGCGGCCAAAGCGGCAGCGATTGGCTTTATCCGCAACCTGTCGGGCGAAGTCGGTCGCCACGGCGTGACGGCGAACGCGCTGTCGCTGGGCACCATGAACAACTGGGAAGGCTCGGAGCAAATCGCCCGCAAGACCGCCTCGGTCAAGCGCGCCGGCTCGCCGCAAGACGTCGG
>JAGNSH010000114.1 GCA_017988165.1 Giesbergeria sp.
GGTTTAGCGTTTGACGGCGATGGCGACCGTTTGGGCATCGTCACTAAAGACGGCCACAACATCTTTCCCGATCGGCAAATGATGCTGTTTGCCCAAGACGTGTTGGCGCGCGTGCCCGGCGGCAAAATTTTGTTTGACGTCAAATGCACGCAGCGCTTGGCCCCGGCCATCAGCGCTGCGGGCGGCCAGCCGGTGATGTACAAAACCGGCCACTCGCTGATCAAAGCGCGCATGAAAGAGCTGGATTCGCCCCTGGGCGGCGAGATGAGCGGCCACATCTTCTTTAAAGAGCGCTGGTACGGCTTTGACGACGGCACCTACGCCGGGGCGCGATTGTTAGAGATTTTGAGCCGCAGCCAAGACCCCAGCGGCGTGCTCAACGCCCTGCCCACCAGCTTTAGCACGCCCGAGCTGAACGTCACCTGCGCCGAAGGCGAGCCGCACAGCCTTACCGCCCAACTGCAAGAACTGGCCGCCAGCACCTTTGCCGCGCCGGCGCACATCACCACCATCGACGGCCTGCGCGTCGATTGGGCCGACGGTTTTGGCCTGATCCGCGCCAGCAACACCACGCCGGTGCTGGTGCTGCGCTTTGAAGGCCACACGCCGCAAGCACTGGCGCGCATCACGCAAGAGATGCTGGCGCTGCTGCACCGCGTCAAGCCCGACGCGGTGATTGGCGACGCGGCGCATTGAACGCACTGACTTGCCGTGATGCCGCGCGCCGCCCTGTGGCTGTATAGCGCCCTGACTTGGGCCGCGCAACCGCTGCTCAGGCGCAAACTGCGCCGCCGCGCCGTGGCCGAACCCGGTTACGGCCAGCACGTGGCCGAGCGCTTTGGCGATTACAGCGATAGCGCGCTGCCACCGGACAACGCCGCCAATGCCGCCAACGCCGCACCCCTGGTGTGGATACACGCCGTCTCGCTGGGCGAAACCCGCGCCGCCGCCATCTTGCTGACCGCGCTGCGCCAGCAACTGCCCGCCATGCGCCTGCTGCTGACCCACGGCACCGCCACGGGCCGCGCCGAGGGGGCCAAGCTACTGCAGCCGGGCGATGTGCAGGTTTGGCAGCCGTGGGACACGCGCGCGGCGGTGGCGCGGTTTTTGCAGCGCTTTCAACCCCGCATCGGCTTGCTGATGGAAACCGAGCTTTGGCCGAACTTGGTCGCCGGCTGCCGAGTCCACGGTGTGCCGCTGGCGCTGGTCAACGCCCGCCTGAGCGACAAATCGCAGCGCCAAGCGCAGCGCCTGGCGTGGCTGGCGCGCCCGGCCTATGCGGCGCTGACGGCGGTGTGGGCGCAAACCGAGGCCGACGCCCAGCGCCTGCGCCACCTGGGCGCGCCGGTGCAAGGCGTGTTTGGCAACCTGAAATTTGACGCCATCCCCGACGCTGCACAACTGGCCCAAGGCCGCGCGTGGCGTGCCGACAGCCCACGCCCGGTAGTGCTGCTGGCCAGTAGCCGCGAAGGCGAAGAAACGCTGTGGTTAGAGAGTGTGTCTAATTTGGTATCAAATCGGCCTCTAGCCCAACAAACACAAGCGGTATTAGCTATTAAATCAGGAGTCAATCAAGCCGCCCAAGCGCTGGGTGATGTGCAATGGCTGATCGTCCCGCGCCACCCGCAGCGCTTTGACGCCGTGGCGCAGTTGCTAGAAGCCGCTGGCCTGCGCGTAGCACGGCGCAGCCAGTGGCCGGAGGCGACGGCGCAGCCCGAGCCAGCCGACGTCTGGCTGGGCGACTCGCTGGGCGAAATGGCGCTGTATTACGGCTTGGCCGACGCAGCGCTGCTGGGCGGCAGTTTTGCGCCGCTGGGCGGGCAAAACCTGATTGAAGCTGCCGCCTGCGCCTGCCCGGTGGTGCTGGGCCCGCACACCTTTAACTTTGCCGACGCCGCCGAACTGGCCTGCGCCGCCGGCGCCGCGCAGCGCGTGCCCGACATGGCGCACGGCATCAGCGCCGCCTGCACGCTGGCGCACGACGCGCCCGCTTTAGCCTCAGCGCGCGCCGCCGCCACGCAATTTGCCCAAGCCCACCAAGGCGGCGCCGCAGCCACCGCCCAGGCCGTGGCTGCCATATTGGGGATATTGGGGTGATATTGGGGTCAGATTCCAATTAAAGGCAAAAACGGCCTCTAGCCCTTGTGCAGCCTGCGGTTGTAGCTATTATTTTTGAATGATTTTTAGCTGTTGGCGGATCACTTACGCCCATAGGTGGCATCGTGATCGGGCGCGATGGTCAGCAGGCGCATGAAATCCCCGTCACGATGCGCAGTGGCCCGGCGTGCCAGAGTAATGCGCAGCGAGTAGATCGCATCAATGCCTTGCGGTGGCCTGACGCTGGTGATTTTTTCCCACTTGAGTCCCTGATCGCGGTACAGCTGGTTCCACGTCAGTTGGCGGATTTTGTTGAGGGTGTCCAAGGCTGCGTGGCGCTCGGGCTTTTGCAGCGTCAGCAGCTGGTCTTGAAACACCGGGTTGTTCAGGTCGAGCCTGACACTGGCTTCATTGCTCGCCATGCTGAAGATGCTTGAGGGTGTCTTCGGTGTTGGTGTCCGATGCGCTATGGGCAACAGACCAGGCCATCGCGGCCTGTAGATCGGCGGCGGCTTTGGGTTCGTGCAGCCAGCGTTCGTTGTCAGGGATGACGGTTGCGGTACGCACGATCCATACGCCGGGCTCGCGCTCTTCCACCAGCACTTGGCGACCAGCGTATTGCTTGCCTAGTGAAATCTGGCCGTTGGTGCCGACAATTTTCACCGTCGGGGACGGTGCAGTAATGGCCATGACGGGGCTCCTTGGTGGTTTTGTACGATTTCGCAATGTTAGTGCAGCACCAAATTTGATGAGCTTGGCAAGATTGGGGGTCAGATTCCAATTAAAGACCAAAACGGCCTCTAGCCCTTGTGCATACTGCGGTTGTAGCTATGGTTTATGAGGCTGCATACGCCAGCGACTGGGTGGATGCAGATAAAAAAACTATGACATACATCAGACAAAATTGTGTTGCAGTGCAACAATGTGCGTCTTTTGTTTACTTAGGCACCTTTGCTGGCGCTGCCTCGCTATGGCGTTTGCTGCTTTATTTCGGATGGATTTGCGTCGCCTGATTTTGTTTTTGGCGACTTTCAGTGCGTTGTTCACTTTGGCCAATGGGTTTTATGCCGCTTACAGCGTGCAGCGCCAGCAGTTGATGGACAGCGCCTTGGAGGGCAACTATGTCTATGTGCGCAAGCTGGCCGAGTCGGTGGACGATTTCTTGCAAGCCGCGCAGCAACAATTGCACTACAGCGCCACTGCGCTGGGCCAAAACATCAACGACCCGCGCTTGATGTCCGCTGAAGTCGACCGGCTGCTACAGCAAACCGACACCTTCAACTCCGTCTCCATCGTTGACGCCCAAGGCTGGGTGCTGGCCATTTCGCCCGAGTCGCTGCAGATCAAAGGGCGCCGCTTGGATACGCTGGGCCCCACCGAGGCGCTGCGCCAGCGCCGCCCGCTGATCAGCGCGCCATATGTCTCGTTGACCGGTAATTTGTTGGTGCTGATTTCGCAGCCAATTACCGACCGCAAGGGGCGCTATTTGGGCTATATCGGCGGCACCATCTATCTCAAGCAAAAAAGTATTTTGAACACCTTGCTGGGCGAGCACCACTACCGAGATGGCTCGTATTTGTATGTGGTTGATCAGCAGCGGCGGCTGCTCTATCACCCCGAGCCAGCGCGGGTGGGCACGTATGTGGCACAAAACGCCATCATCAATGCCGTTTTGCGGGCCGAACACGGCGCCATGCGCGAAAAAAACAGCATGGGCGTCGATATGCTGGCCAGCTACGCGCCCATTGGTGGCACCTCGTGGGGCATCGTCGCCCAGCGCCCGACGCGGGCGGTGTTGGGGGCGCTGGACGATTTGATGCAAGGCGTGCTGTATCGCACTTTGCCGCTGGCCTTGCTGCTGCTGGGGGTGATTTGGTGGCTGTCACAACTGATTGCGCGCCCGCTGTGGCAGCTGGCCGATGGCGCGCGCCAGATGGATAAACCCGGCACCGCAGAAAGCATCCATAACGTCAAGTCGTGGTATTTCGAGACCTCTGAGCTCAAGCGCGCCATGCTGGTGGGCGTTAATTTGCTGCACCAAAAAATTGGCAAGCTGCACTTGGATGTGCAGACCGATCCGCTGACGGGCTTACTCAACCGCCGTGGCATGGACGATGCCTTGGCGCTGTGGCAGGCCGCGCAATGCCCTTTTGCTGCGCTGGCCTTGGACATCGACCATTTCAAGCGCGTCAACGACGTCCACGGCCACGCAGTGGGCGACCAAGTGCTACAGCGCTTGGCCCAGTTGATGCGCGAGAGCGCGCGCGGTGACGATGTGCTGTGCCGCGTCGGCGGCGAAGAATTTTTGATGCTGCTGCCCGGCGTCAGCCTAGAGGCGGCCGAGCAGGTGGCCCAGCGTCTGCGCGCGCTGCTAGAGCGCACTGACATTGCACCGGTGGGGCGCATCACCCTCTCGCTGGGCGTAGCCCGCTGGCCCCAGCATGGCAGCACAGCTGGCGCAGTGCTAGAAGCTGCCGACGCCGCGCTGTACGAAGCCAAGCGCACTGGGCGCAATCGGGTGGTGGTGGCTGCTTAGTCGGATGTCGGCAGGGCCGCTGATAATTGTGGCCAATTTTTCTTTTTGTTGACTATTGCACTGCCACTCATCTTTATGGAACTGAACGCCTTATTGGCCCTGCCGGCTGTCTTGCCCAGCTTGCCGCGCGTGGTGGCACTTTTGATTGCCGAGCTGGCGCGCGACGAGCCCAACTTGCGCCGCATCAATCAGCTGGTGGGCTCTGACCCGGCGCTGGCGGCGCGGGTGCTTGAATGCGCCAACGGCGCCGAGTTTGAGGCACAGGGGCAGATTTCTGGCATTCCTGAGGCGCTGGCGCTGCTGGGCACGCTGCAATTGCGCGATCTGGTCAGCTCGGCGCCGCTGGGCACCACCTCGCGCAGCGTGCCGGGCATGAATTTGCAGCACTTTTGGCGCTATAGCCTCAACACCGCCAAACTGGCGCGCTCATTGGCTGGCAGCGTCCACCAAAACCAAGTGGCGGCCTATACCGCCGGCCTGTTGCACGCGCTGGGCGAATTAGTGATCCACCTAGCCGACCCGGAGCGCACGCAGTCGCTCAACACCTTGGTCTCGCCGCTGGATATGCGCCGCTACAAGCTGGAACAGCGCATTTTTGGCTACAGCTACGGCCATGTCAGCGCGGCGCTGGCACAGCGCTGGCAACTGCCGCAGGTAGTGATTGATGCGCTGAACTACCAACACAACCCGTTTGATAACAGCACCTACGAGCCTTTGGCCGGTGTGCTGCATTTAGCTGCGTGGCGCGCCCGGGCACGTGAAGTGGGCTTGGACGACCGCGAAATGGCCGTCACTTTTCCAGACCAGGTCGGCTTGCCCTTGGGGCTGGACATTGACATGGTGCTGCAACAAGACCCGATCGACTGGACGGCGCGCCCCGAAAGCGGCGACTTTGTCTAAATGAGTGAACCCCAATTGTCCCAATTGCCCCAATTGCTCCATTTACCCCACTACCGCCTGACCGCACCGATGCGCAGCGTGCTAGCGCGCATGGCCCGCGCCAATCAACCGGCTCTGCACACCCTGACGCCCGCCCAAGCGCGCTTGGCTTACGAGGTTGGCGCTGGCGTGCTTGAGCTGCCTAAGGCGGCGCTGGCGCGGGTGGAAGATTTGCACATCCCGGCGCGCGACGGCCACCTGCTGGCGGCGCGCCTGTACGCGCCCAGCACCGAGGCCGGTTTGCCGCTGCTGCTGTATCTGCACGGCGGCGGCTTCACCATTGGCAGCATTGCCACGCACGACGTGCTGTGCCGCGAACTGGCGCGTTTGGCTGGCTGCATGGTGGTGTCGCTGGACTATCGGCTGGCGCCCGAGCACCGCTTTCCAACCGCGTCAAACGACGCTTGGGACGCTTTGCAGTGGCTGGCGGCGCAAGGTGTGGCTTTAGGTGCCGACACCCGCCGCTTGGCGGTGGGCGGCGACAGCGCTGGCGGCACGCTGGCGGCGGGGTGCGCCATTTTGGCGCGCGATGCTGGTTTGCCGCTGGCGCTGCAACTGCTGTTTTACCCCGGCTGCACGGCGCACCAAGATACGCCCTCGCACAGCACCTACGCCCACGGCTTGGCGTTAGAGGCGGCGGCCATCAGTTGGTTTTTTGACCACTACGTCAGCAGCCGCGCCGAGCGCGAAGACTGGCGCTTTGCGCCGCTGTTGGCGCCCGATGTGGATGGCGTGGCCCCGGCGTGGCTGGGGCTGGCCGAGTGCGATCCGCTGGTCGATGAAGGCATTGACTATGCCGACAAACTGCGCGCCGCTGGCGTGGCGGTCGACTTAGAAATCTACCGGGGCGTGACGCACGAGTTCATCAAAATGGGCCGCGCCATCCCCGAGGCGCGCCAAGCCCATGCCGACGCGGCGCGCGCTTTGCGCCAAGCCTTGGGTCTGGCCGATGTGATGCTGTAAGGAGTTTTAGCCATGCAACGCTCTGATTTCCGCTGTCTCCACCGCCTGCGCGTGCGCTGGGCCGAAGTCGATATGCAAAAAGTAGTCTTTAACGCGCACTACTTGGCCTATTTGGACATCGCCCTGATGGACTACTGGC
>JAGNSH010000021.1 GCA_017988165.1 Giesbergeria sp.
GCGCTGCTTTGGGAATTATTTCTTTAGTGTTGGTGCTGGCAACCATGGGCTGGCTGGCAAAAAAGCAATTGGCTAGCGCCCGCCCAGCGGCCTTGGCGGTGCAGCCGGCGCCGACTGCGGCGCAGGAAGTGCAGCAATACAAACAGGCCATTGAAGGCCTGACGCAGCCGCGCCCCATGCCCGAGGGCGATCAATAAACTGCGCCCAGGGCAAAATAGTGGTCAAATCGGCCTCTAGCCCTTATGTAGCAAGCGCTACTAGCTATCAAAATAATAGTTTATGCACGATTCTGCCGATGCGCACTGGATGCGTTTGGCTATTGCCCAAGCGCACGCCGCCGCGCAGGCCGGCGAGGTGCCCGTCGGCGCCGTCGTAGTGCGCCATGGCGAGGTGATTGCCACCGGACGCAACGCCCCGGTGCAAGGCCACGACCCGACAGCGCACGCTGAAATTCTTGCCCTGCGCGCGGCGGCGCAGCAGCTGGGCAACTACCGGCTGCAAGACTGCACGCTGTACGTCACCTTGGAGCCGTGCGCCATGTGCAGCGGCGCCATGCTGCACGCCCGCGTGGCGCGGGTGGTGTTTGGCGCGCCAGATCTGAAAACCGGCGTGGCCGGATCGGTGCTCAACCTGTTTGCCCAGCCGCAGTTAAACCACCACACGCAGGTGCAGGGCGGCGTGCTGGCCGAGGAATGCGCAGCGCTGCTGGCCGATTTTTTTCGCGCCCGGCGCCGCCAGCAGCGCGCCCAAGCGCTGGCCCAGCACCCGCTGCGTGACGACGCCCTGCGCACCCCCGATGCGCGTTTTGCCGCCCTGCCCGCAGGCGCTTACCCGTGGACGGCGCACTACGTCAGTGATTTGCCGGCGCTGGCCGGTTTGCGCCTGCACTATCTGGACGAAGGCCCGCGCCAACCCACCCCGCCGGCGCTGACGTGGCTGTGTCTGCACGGCAGTTCTGCTTGGAGCTATGTCTATCGCCACTGGCTACCCCTGTTGATCGCCGCCGGCCACCGCGTGGTGGTGCCCGACTTGATCGGCTTTGGCAAGAGCGATAAGCCGAAAAAAGAGCGTTTTCATACGCTGGCATGGCACCAACAGCTGCTGGGCGATCTGGTCGAACGGCTGGACTTGCAGCAGGTGGTGCTGGCGCTGCACGGCAACGCGGCGCTGGTGGCGGCGCAACTGCCGATAGCCCTGCCGGGGCGCTTTGTGGCTGCGTGCGATGCCCAAGGCTTGCTTGCCGCCTTGCCGCCGCTCAGTGGGCTGCAAGAGGCCGCTGGCAACGCGCCGTACCCCGACAAAGGCAGCCGTGCGGCGCTGCGTGCTTTTGCGCAGCTGTGAAATACTCCACAGCCTGATTTTTTCTCCTTTTTCTCCTTTCTCCTTTTTCCTTTACGGAGCGGGCCGCAGCACGGCCTGAGCGTTTTGTCCCCTGACCACGACACCTGCCACTGCGGCCACCAGCACCCCCAGGGCGCCAAGCACATCTATATCTATTCACCCTCCAGCGCGGTGCGCGACAAGGCGGCGTTTCGCCGGGGCGTCAAGCGCTTGCAAAAGCTCGGTTACGAGGTCGAAGTGGACGCCGACGCCCTGTCCAGCCACAGCCGCTTTGCTGGCGACGATGCCACGCGCTTGGCGGCCATCCACCGCGCCGCCGCCAGCGGCGCCGATGTGGCGCTGATTTCGCGCGGCGGCTACGGCCTGACACGCATCTTGGCCGGCATCGACTACGCCGCAGTGGCGCGTGCCATTGACGGCGGAATGCGCTTTGTCGGCGTCAGCGACTTCACGGCGTTTCAAAACGCCGTGCTGGCACAAACTGGCGCCGCCACTTGGGCTGGGCCAGCGCTGTGCCCAGACTTTGGCAGCAAAGAGCTGCCCGATGACATCATGGAAGCCTGTTTTGACGACCTGATCTGCGGCCACGGCGAAGGCGCTGGCTGGCGCTTGCCGCGCAGCGAACCGGCGGCTGGCGCTGCTGCATTTGAAGTGTCCAACGCGCGTTTGTGGGGCGGCAACTTGGCGGTGCTGGCCTCGCTGGTCGGCACGCCGTATTTGCCACAGGTGCCGGGCGGCATTTTGTTCATTGAAGACGTCAACGAGCACCCGTACCGCGTCGAGCGCTTGTTGACCCAATTGCTCTACGCCGGCGTGCTGGCACAGCAGCAGGCGGTAATTTTTGGCCAGTTCAATGGCTACACGCTGGTGGCGCACGACAAGGGCTTCAAGCTGCAAAGCGTGGTCGATTGGCTGCGCAGCCAGATTGCCGCGCCGGTGCTGACCCAGCTGCCCTACGGCCATGTCCAGACCAAGGTTTGCTTGCCCGTGGGCGCCCAAGTGGAGTTGTCAGTGCAGGGGCGCGATGCGCTGCTGTATTGGGGCCACCAGTAGGCGGCGCACCTTTAGCTTTACCTTTGCCGTTAGCTTTTTTAGCCCAAGACGCCGGGCACCGTGGCTTGGTAGGCGCTGGGCTGGGCTGCGTACAGGCCAATGCGCACCATGGTGCGGTGATCAAGATCGACGGTGACGGCGGCGCGGGTCAGCGCCGACTGGATGCGCGGCTTGCCCTCGCTGGTGCGGTGCAGGCGCGGCTCGCTCAGGGCTTGGCCGTGCTGGTCTAGCAGGCTGGCCACCAGCGGTAAATTGGGCTTGTCGCTGCGGCGCAGCACGATGGCGATGTCGCCGTTGTCCAAGCGCACAAAGGTGCCCGGCGGGCAGATGCCGACACTGCGCACCAAGGTGTAGCCGACTTCATCGCGCTGCTGGCTGACCTCTTTGCCCACCAAGGCGCGCACCGAGTCGGTGGCGCTGCGGCCCGGGCGTGATTTGCGCGGGCTGATCATGGCGGCGTAGCGGTCAATGGCGCTCAAAATCCGCGTCAAACGGTCGTGGGCTTCTAGGTTGGCTAAGGAGATGTGCTCGCCCAAAATCAAATGGTGCTGGGCCACCACTTCTAGCCACAGGTCGTCGCTGACGTGCAGATGCTCCAGCAAGTCTTGGCTTTGCGCGGGGTGGCTTTTGATGGCCTCTTGTTGCGCTGCAGTGGGTTTTTCGCGTTGGTCGGCCAACTCGTCTTGCAGTGCCGTCATGCCGATATTCATGGTGAAGGCGGCGCGCACCAGCGCATTGCGCTCGTGGCTGGGCAGGTTGAACTCGCGCGCCATCAGGTGGCACAGCGTGGCGCACACCAGCGCGTGCGAGGCGCTGTAGCCGACGGTAGAAGTAGCAGCCAGCTGAAACATCAAATACAGCGAGGCGTCGATGTCGTGCGCCACCAAGTCTTGCAGCCACTGGTCTAGCTGGCGCACCTTGGCCTGAAAGCTGCGCGCCTGCGCCGGGCGCGCCAGCAGCGCCGACAACGCCGACTCCAAATCGCCCCACAGGCTCAAGAGGTCTTCGTATTCTTCGTTGTGCGCCGTGCGCGCGAGGCTAGGGAGGGGCATAGGTGGCAGCAGCGGTGGCAGCGGTAGCAGGGGGCCGGCTCGGCTACTCAGTCGCGAAAGTTGTTAAACGACAGTGGCATATCGGCAATGTCTTTGCGAATCAGTGCCATGGCCGCTTGCAGGTCGTCGCGTTTGGTGCCAGAGATACGCACTTTTTCTTCTTGGATGGCGGCTTGCACTTTGATTTTGCTGTCTTTGATCAGTTTTTGCAGCTTTTTGGCCAGCTCGCTCTCGATGCCGTTGCGCACTTTGATGACTTGCTTGACCTTGTCGCCGCCGATTTTTTGCGACTTGCCAATGTCCAAAAAGCGCACATCGACGTTGCGCTTGGTGAGTTTGTTGCGCAGCAGGTCTTCGACTTGGGTGAGCTGAAACTCGGCATCACCAAACATGGTGATTTCTTTGTCCTTCAACTCGACCGCTGCCGAGGTGCCTTTGAAGTCAAAGCGCGTGCCAATTTCTTTGGCGGCGTTTTCGACGGCATTTTTTACTTCAACAAAGTCGGCTTCACAAACGGTATCAAAAGATGGCATGGTGGGGTGGCTCTCTAAAAAATCGCGCCGCACCAAGGGCCGGTGCGACAATCGCGTCGATGTTAGTCGAGAAAAATGTCTCCCTCCAGCCCTACAACACCTTTGGCATCATGGCCCGCGCCGACACTTTGGTGCGGGTGCGTTCCAGCGCTGACTTGGCCGCGCTGCGTGCTGATGCCGAGTTGGGCGCCGCGCCGGTGTTCGTCTTGGGCGGCGGCAGCAATGTGGTACTGACCGGTGACGTCGCCCCGCTGGTGCTGAAGATAGAAATCAAAGGCCGTCGCTTGGTGCAAGAAACCGAGCGTGCGTGGATCGTCGAAGTCGGCGCGGGCGAGCCGTGGCACGACACCGTGGCTTGGACGCTGGCCCAAGGTTGGCCGGGCCTAGAAAACTTGGCGCTGATTCCCGGCACAGTAGGCGCTGCGCCAGTGCAAAACATTGGCGCTTATGGCGTCGAGCTGCAAGATCGTTTTGATTCGCTGGACGCGGTCGATTTGCTGACCGGCCAGAGCTTTTCTTTGGATGCTGCGCAATGCGCTTTTGGCTACCGCGACTCGGTTTTTAAGCACGCGCCGTCCTATCCCAGTGCTGGCGATGTGCTGCCGCGTGGCATGGGTTTGGCCGGGCGCGCCGTCATTACCCAGGTGCGCTTTCGCCTGCCCAAGCCTTGGCGGCCTGAACTGGCTTACGTCGAGTTAGCGCGCCGCGCCGGCGAAGAAGGCATTAGCCAGCCATCGGCACAGCAAATTTTTGACTGGGTCTGCGCCATTCGCCGCGCCAAATTGCCCGACCCGGCAGTCATTGGCAATGCGGGCAGTTTTTTCAAAAACCCCACCGTGACGCCCGAGCAGTGCGCCGACATCATTGCGCGCGATCCAAAAATCGTGCATTACCCGCTGGACGATGGCCGCATCAAACTGGCCGCGGGCTGGTTGATTGACGCCTGCGGTTGGAAGGGCAAAACCGTTGGCCAAGCGGCGGTGTATGACAAGCAGGCGCTGGTGCTGGTCAACCGTGGCCGTGGCCAGAACAGTGTCACTGGCGGCGAAGTGATGACCTTGGCCCGCGCCATACAGACCAGCGTTTACGAGCGCTTTGGTATTCGGTTGGAGCCAGAGCCGGTGGTGCTCTGAGCGCGCCAACCTTTTACGCCTACAACTCTTCGACCCGGCGGCTGGGGTAGCTGTCCCAGGTTTGGCAGCCGGGGCATTGCCAAAAATGCTGGCGTGCCTCAAAACCGCAGGCGGCGCAGCGGTAGCGCGTCAGCGGGGCGCTGGCGCGGTCTAAGGCGCGCTGTACCTGCGGGTGAAATTGCTCGTGTTCGAGTTTTTCGGTCGCCAGCCATTTGGCGGCGGCGACCAGCGAGGGCTCGGTCTCTAGGTGGCGCACATACCACTCGCGCCCCGCGCCGCTCAATGCGGGGTCTGCTGCCTCCAGCGCCACGATGCCTTCGAGCACGTCCAGCGAGGGTGCCTCGCTGTAGTGCTGCTGCAATGCCTGCATTACCGATGCCGTTTGCCCCGAGGCTTGTCCAGCTTGCACCAGCAATGCCGCCGCCAGCGGCAGCGCAGTGGGGGTGGCCGCGCCCATGGCCAGCAGCGTGGCCAC
The DNA here is from genome assembly GCA_017988165.1 of Giesbergeria sp. Classification (GTDB taxonomy): domain Bacteria; phylum Pseudomonadota; class Gammaproteobacteria; order Burkholderiales; family Burkholderiaceae_C; genus Simplicispira. Next base: position 5,588 of record JAGNSH010000021.1, read on the forward strand.
CGCTGCGCTGGGTTGGCCTTGTTGTTGCTGTAGCTTGGCCAGCTCCATGCGTGGGCGGGCGGCGTGGGGGGCCACGGTGGCGGCCTGCGCCAACTTGGTTTCAGCAGCGGCCAGGTCGCCTTGCGCCACCTGTGCCAAGGCTTGCTCGCACAGGTAGTGCGCTTGGCGGGTGCTGAAGTCGCCTTGCTGGGCGGCGTGCATTTTTTGTGTGATGGCAGCGGCGTTAGGCCAGTCGCGTGAGCGCTCATAAATCGCCAGCAAGGCCAGCCGCGCTTGGGCTTCAAACGGCGTGGCCTCCAGGCGTGCCAAGGCTTCTTCGGCGCGATCGAGCAAGCCCGCTTTTAAAAAATCCAGTGCCAGCGCGTGCTGCGCCCGTTCGCGGTCGATTTGCCCCAAGTCGCCGCGTGAGAGCAGGTGTTCATGGACGCGCACGGCGCGGTCGTATTCGCCGCGCCGGCGAAACAGGTTGCCCAAGGCAAAGTGCAGCTCAGACGTATCTGGGTCGCTTTGCACGGCTTCAATAAAGGCGTCAATGGCTTGGTCTTGTTGCTCGTTGAGCAAGAAGTTGAGCCCCTTGAAGTAGGCCTTGGGTACGCGGCGGTTTTCAAAACGCAGTTGGCGTAAGTCCAAGCGTGATGCCAGCCAGCCAAGCAAAAAGGCCAGCGGCAGGCCCAGCAAAATCCAGCTGAGATCAAACTCCATGGGGTGGCGCTATCTCGCTCGCTGCTGGTGCTGGCGCGGTTGTGGCGGGTGCTTGGGCTGAGGGCAGGTGCGCGTGGCGGTGGCGCCACCAGCGCGGCACCATGCCCAGTACGCCAATCACTACGCCGCAGGTAAAGGCGCTGAGCACCACCAGCACCAGTGGCGCGCGCCACTGCGTGCCAAAGAAAAAATGCACGGTCGCGTCTTGCTGGTTATTCAGCGCAAAAGCAAACAGGGTAAAAAAAATGGCTGCCTTGAGCAGCCACAGCAGGTATTTCATGCGACGCCTTGGGTGATCGGCAGATTCTATCGAGACAGTGTGTTCAGCGCGGCGTCAAGGCTTAGGCTGAGTCGTCGGATGGTCGAGAATTTCGAGCTCTGCCGTGCGTTTGTCCACGGCTTCACGCAGCGCTTTACCGGGTTTGAAATGCGGTACGCGCTTGGCTGGAATGGCCACGGCGGCGCCGCTGCGCGGATTGCGGCCCATGCGTGGGGCGCGGTGGTTGACGGAAAAACTGCCAAAGCCACGGATTTCAATACGATTGCCGCGCACGAGTGCATCGCCGACGGCGTCCAGCAAGGTTTTGACGGCGTATTCGGCGTCGCGGTGCGTGAGTTGGCTGAAGCGGGCAGCCAATTCTTCGACGAGGTCGGATCGGGTCATGGGCTTGTGTCTCATGAAAATGGCCGGGCGGGTGCTGTGCGCACTCGCCCGGCCAGGGGTCAAACGGTCAAGGGCTGATTGACCGAATTGGCGCTTAGTTGGCCGAGTTGTCCAGCTTGGCGCGCAGCAATGCGCCCAGGCTGGTCGTGCCAGCGCTTTCGCGGCTGGATTGCTGGCTCAGGCTGGCCATGGCGCCTTGCTCGTCAGCCATGTCTTTTTGCTTGATCGACAACTGGATGTTGCGCGTCTTGCGGTCGACGTTGACCACCACAGCGGTGACTTCGTCGCCTTCTTTGAGCACATTGCGGGCATCTTCCACGCGGTCGCGCGAGATTTCTGAGGCGCGCAGGTAGCCCAGGATGTCTTCGCCGAGGTCGATTTCAGCGCCACGGGCGTCCACGGTCTTGACCTTGCCGGTCACGATCTGGCCCTTGTCGTTCAAGGTCACGAAGGTGGTGAACGGGTCGCCATCCAACTGCTTGATACCGAGCGAGATGCGTTCGCGGTCGACGTCCACAGCCAACACCAGGGCTTCGACTTCTTGGCCCTTCTTGTAGTTGCGCACGGCGGCTTCGCCGGTTTCGTTCCACGACAGGTCAGACAGGTGTACCAGACCGTCGATGCCAGCGGCCAAGCCGACGAACACGCCAAAGTCCGTGATCGACTTGATCGGGCCTTTGACGCGGTCGCCGCGCTTGGTGTTTTGCGCAAAGTCTTGCCAAGGGTTGGCTTTGCACTGCTTCATGCCCAGGCTGATGCGGCGCTTGTCTTCGTCGATCTCCAGCACCATGACTTCGACTTCGTCGCCCAGCGTGACCAGCTTGGAAGGAGCGATGTTCTTGTTGGTCCAGTCCATTTCGGAGACGTGTACCAAGCCTTCAATGCCCGGCTCGAGTTCAACAAACGCGCCGTAGTCGGCAATGTTGGTGATCTTGCCGAACAGGCGGGTGCTTTGTGGGTAGCGGCGCGAAACGCCCATCCATGGGTCGTCGCCCATTTGCTTGAGACCCAGCGAGACACGGTTCTTTTCGGTGTCGAACTTGAGGATCTTGGCCATGATTTCTTGACCAGCGGTGACTACCTCGGACGGGTGGCGCACGCGGCGCCAAGCCATGTCGGTGATGTGCAGCAGGCCGTCGATGCCGCCCAAGTCGACAAACGCACCGTATTCGGTGATGTTCTTGACCACGCCTTGAACGATGGAGCCTTCTTTCAGGGTTTCCATCAGCTTGGCGCGCTCTTCGCCCATCGAGGCTTCGACCACGGCGCGGCGGCTCAAGACCACGTTGTTGCGCTTGCGATCGAGCTTGATGACCTTGAATTCCATGGTCTTGTTTTCGTACGGCGTCAAATCTTTGATTGGACGGGTATCGATCAGCGAGCCGGGCAAGAATGCGCGGATGCCGTTGACCAGAACCGTGAGGCCGCCCTTGACCTTGCCGCTGGTGGTGCCAGTGACGAATTCGCCCGACTCCAGGGCTTTTTCCAGGCTCATCCACGAAGCCAAACGCTTGGCGGTGTCGCGCGACAGGATGGTGTCGCCGTAGCCGTTTTCGATAGAGCCGATGGCCACGGAGACAAAGTCTCCGACTTGCACTTCGACTTCGCCCTTGTCGTTTTTGAATTCTTCTAGCGGTACGTAGGCTTCAGACTTGAGGCCAGCGTTGACGACCACAAAGTTGTGCTCGACGCGCACCACTTCAGCAGTGATGACTTCGCCAGGGCGCATTTCAGTGCGTTGCAAGGATTCTTCAAAAAGGGCGGCAAAAGATTCAGACATGTATTTCCTTACCACTGACAGGTTCACAGCAGCACGATTGCTGCGGATTCAAAGACTGCCGGTGGTGGTTTGCGATGTGGCGGGTGCCACGGGTTAAGTTAAAAAAGAACCACATTGCCTAGTGCTGCGGTGCGGCGCAGGCGGTGTGGGCCTAGGGAGTGGGGCATTGAGCCCCGTTGTCAGCCCGCCGCGCTGGGCGTGAAGGGCTGGCGCTGCTGCCACAAAGCCAATACTTGGTTGACAGATTCTTCAATCGTCAGGGCAGAGTTGTCTTGGGCAATCGCGTCGGGTGCTGGCTTTAGGGGCGCTGTGCTGCGAGAAGTATCGCGTGCGTCGCGCGCCTGAAGGTCGGCCAGCAGGTCGGCTATTTTAGCGGGCAAACCTTTGGCTATCAACTGTTTATAGCGCCGCTCGGCTCGGCATTCGGCGCTGGCAGTGAAGAAGAGCTTGAGCGGTGCGTCTGGAAAGATGACGGTGCCCATGTCGCGCCCGTCGGCCACCAGGCCCGGCAGGCGCTGAAAACTGTGTTGCAACGCTACCAGCGCCGTACGCACCGCTGGCAGGGCTGAGACGCGCGAGGCGTTCATGCCGGCTTCTTCGGTGCGAATCGCGTCGCTGACGTCTTCGCTGGCCAGCAGCACGCGCTCGCCCTCAAAACGCACGTCCAATTGCTCGGCTAGGGCGGCGATGGCGCTTTCGTGCGCGGCATCCAGTGCCAAGCCGGCGCGGGTGGCCGCCAGCGCCGTGATGCGGTAGAGCGAGCCAGAGTCCAAAAACACATAGCCCAACTGCTGCGCCACCGCTGATGCCACCGTGCCTTTGCCCGAGGCGCTGGGGCCGTCGATGCAAATCACCGGGATGTGCGCGGGCGCGGTTTGCACCACTGAGAACAGTGCTTCAAAGTAATCGGGAAAAGTTTTGGCGACGCACTGCGGCTCTTCAATGCGCACCGGCAGGCCAGCGGGGTTGAAGGCGGCCAGCGAAAAGCACATAGCAATGCGGTGGTCGTCGTAGGTGTGGATGCTGGCGGCGCGCCAGTCAGCCGCGCACGCGGGCGGCGTGACGCGCAGGAAGTCGGCGCCTTCTTCGACGACGGCGCCGAGCTTGCGCAGCTCAGTGGCCATGGCGGCGATGCGGTCGGTTTCTTTGACGCGCCAGCTGGCAATGTTGCGCAGCGTGGTGGTGCCGTTGGCGTACAGCGCCATCACTGCCAGCGTCATCGCTGCGTCGGGGATGTGGTTGCAGTCCAAGTCGATAGCGCGCAGCGGCCAGCTGCCGCGCTGGATGTGCAGCCAGTTAGGCCCGCCGGTGATGTCAGCGCCCATGGCGCGTGCAGCCTCGACAAAGCGGATATCGCCTTGGATGGAATCGAGCCCCACACCCAAAATATGGATGCCACTGGCATTTTTTATGTCATTTTGGCCTGTAGCCCTTGCTGCTATTGCGCCAGCAGCTATGAAATAGCTAGCAGATGAGGCGTCGGACTCGACGTAGATATCACCGGGCGACTGGTACTGGCTGCCGGCCGCAATGGTGAAGCGCTGCCAGTTGTCGTGGCGCACGGTGATGCCAAATCTCTCTAGCAGTTGCAGCGTGATGTGGATGTAGGGCTTGGAGATCAGTTCGCCCACCACTTCGATATGCACGTCTTGCTGCGTTGCTGCCAGCGGCAGGGTCATCAGCAGGGCGGTCAAAAATTGGCTGGAGACATCGCCGCGCACGCGAATCGGCGCGTCCAGCGACAGCGCGGGCACGCCGCTGGCTTGGTTGATGCGCAGCGGTGGATAGCCGTCGTTGCCCAAGTAGTCAATCTGGCAACCAAGTTGGCGCAGTGCATCGACCAAGTCGCCAATCGGGCGCTCGTGCATTCGGGCAATGCCGCTCAGGGTGTATTGGCCGCCCAGCAAAGCCAGTGCGGCGGTCAGCGGGCGCATGGCGGTGCCCGCATTACCCAAGAAAATCGGCGCGCACGTTGCCGGTGGCTGACCGCCCAAGCCGGTGATGCGCGCTTCGGTGGCGTTTTCTTCGACGCTGCAGCCAAGTTGACGTAGCGCGTCCAACATCACGCGGGTGTCGTCGCTGGCCAACAAGTCGTGGACGGTGGTGGTGCCGCTGCTCAGAGCCGCTAGCAGCAACACGCGGTTGGAGATGCTTTTGGAGCCGGGCAAATGCACGCTGCCCGCGGCAGTTTGCAGGGCAGGGAGGTCAAGAAAAGGAGTACTGAACATCGCAAACAGAGGGTTATCGGTGCGGGCTGGACTTTTGCGTGCTCATGCGCCAGTGGGTGCGGGTTTCGCTGGCCAGCGTGATCATGTCTTCAATCGACTGGGTGCTGTCGCTGCGCATGGCGTTTTCAAACTGCTTGAGCGCTTGCTGAAACAGCTGCGTTTGCGTCAACAGCTCTTCGCGGTTGGCCAGCAAAATGTCGCGCCACACTTTGGGGTCGCTGGCGGCAATGCGGGTGAAGTCGCGAAACCCAGGGCCGGCCAGCGCTAAAAAGGCTTCGCCATTGGCTTGGCCGGAGATGCTGTTCATCAGCGAAAAAGCCAGCAAATGCGGCAAATGGCTGACGGCGGCAAAGGCTGCGTCGTGCGATTCGGGCGACATACTGGTGACGCGGCAACCCAGCGCCGTCCACAGGTCTTGCGCTTTTTGCAGCTGCGCCGTCAAGGTGCGCTCGGTGGGCGTCAAGATGACTTGGCGGCCTTCGTACAAAGCGGCATCGGCGTGCTCGACGCCAGACACTTCGCGCCCGGTGATCGGGTGGGCGGGTACGAAAGAGCAGACTTTGTCGCCCAGCGCCCGGCGGGCGGCCTGCACTACATCGACCTTGGTCGAGCCCACGTCCATGATCAGCATTTTGGGCGTGATCAGGTGTTTGATGGCCTTCAGAGCCGACTCGGTGGCCGAGACGGGCACGGCAATCAACACAATATCGGCCCCAGCCACGGCCAAGAGGGCCGAGGGCGCTTCGACGTCAATGACGCCCAACTGGCGTGCTCGGTCGGTGGTGGAGGGCGATTTGCTGTAACCGACCACGCGCTTGACCAGACCGGCGCGCTTGAGCGCCAGCGCAAACGATCCACCCATCAGGCCGCAGCCGATCAGACCCAATTGTTCAAACATGCTGTGTTCTTGCTGTGCGAAAGTGGTTTATGCCGTCACTGGGTAGGTACCCAGCACCTTGTAGAACGCGCACAGGCCGCGCAGTTCGGTCAGCGCGGCGCTGACGTGGGGTTGGCTGGGGTGGCCTTGGATGTCGATGTAAAAATAATATTCCCACTGGCCGGTGCGCGCCGGACGCGATTCAAAGCGCGTCATTGAGACGCCGTGCTTCTTCAGCGGCACCAGCAGGTCATGCACTGCGCCGGGCTCGTTGGGCACCGAGACGATCAGGCTGGTGCAGTCGCGCGCCGAGGGCGGCGGCGTGTCCAGCGTGTGCGGCAGACAAATGACGGCAAAGCGCGTGCGGTTATAGGCCTCGTCCTGAATCGCGTGGGCAACGATGTGCAGGCCAAACTGCGTCGCAGCACGTTCGCTGGCCAGCGCCGCCCAAGCGGGGTTGGTCGCTGCCAAGCGCGCGCCTTCGGCGTTGCTGGAGACCGGCTTGCGCTCGGCGTGTGGCAGGTGCTTGGAGAGCCACGCTTGGCATTGCGCCAGCGCTTGGGGATGCGCCAGCACAGCTTCAATGTCGCCCAGCGAATTGCTTTGGCGCAGCAGGTTGTGGCGCACCAGCAAGCTGACTTCGCCGACGACGTGCGTGGGCGTGTGCAAAAACAAATCCAGTGAACGGGTCACTACGCCTTCGACCGAGTTTTCGACGCCGACGACGCCAAACTGGGCGCTGCCCGAGGCGGTGGCGTGGAACACTTCGTCAAAATTAGCGCAGTAAACGATGTCGGCAGCCCCGCCAAAGTATTCAATCGCCGCCTGCTCGCAAAACGTACCCGCCGGGCCGAGCACGGCGACGCGCTGGGGCGATTCCAGCGCCAAGCAGGCCGACATTATTTCGCGCCAAATGGCCGAGACGTGCGGCGTTTTCAATGGGCCGGGGTTGGCGCGTTGGATTTTTTCAATCACCTGCGCCACGCGGTCGGGGCGAAAAAACGGCGTGCCTTCGCGCTTTTTGACTTCACCAACCTGCTCGGCCACCAAGGCGCGCTGGTTTAACAGGGTCAGCAGTTGCGTGTCGATGGAGTCAATTTGCACGCGCAAATGGGCCAGATCGGGGGAGGCGGTAGGTGTCGTCGTCATCGGGTGCTATGGTTTTTGCTGTCTCAGGCGTGCTGCTGTTCAAATTCTTGCATGTAGGCGACCAGCGCCTGAACGCCGGCCAAGGGCATGGCGTTGTAGAGGCTGGCGCGCAAGCCGCCGACCGATTTGTGTCCCTTGAGCTGCAGCAGGCCACGCGCTTTGGCGCCAGCCAGGAAGGTGTCGTTGCGGGTTTCGTCGCACAGAAAAAACGGAATGTTCATGCGCGAGCGGCAGTTGACCGCTACTTTGTTGACGTAGAACGGTGACTGGTCGATGGCGTTGTAGAGCAATTCGGCCTTGGCGATGTTGCGCCGCTCCATGGCGGCCACGCCGCTGGCGTCGCCTTCGCGCTGGCGTTTGAGCCACTGGAAGGTCAGGCCAGCGATGTAAATGCCCCAGGTGGGCGGCGTGTTGTACATCGAGCCGTGCTCGGCGACGACTTTGTAATCAAAAGCGCTGGGGCAAATCGCCAGTGCATGGCCTAGCAGGTCTTCGCGCACGATGACGATGGTCAGCCCAGCCGGGCCAATGTTCTTTTGCGCGCCGCCAAAGGCCAGGCCGACGCGCGACCAGTCCACCGGGCGCGAGGCCACGTGCGACGAAAAATCAATCACCAGCGGCGCATCGCACCCCAGCCCTTTCAGGTCGGGCAGTTCGTGAAATTCGACACCGTGGATGGTCTCGTTGCTGCAAATATGCAGGTAGCTGGCGCCCCGGCTGGGCTGCCAGTGGGCGGGGTTGGGCAGGCTGATAAAGCCGCCGTCTTCGCCCGAAGCCACCAAGTTGACTTCAGCGGCGTATTTGCGCGCTTCTTTGTACGACTTTTGGCTCCAGCTGCCGGTGACGACAAAGTCCACCGTGGCGGCGCGCGACAGGTTCATCGGCACGATGGCGTTTTCCGCCAGGCCGCCGCCTTGCATAAACAAAATTTTGAACTGTGCCGGCACCGCCAGCAGCTCGCGCAGGTCGGCCTCGGCTTGCTCGCAAATCGAGACAAATTCTTTGCCCCGGTGGCTCATTTCCATCACGCCCATGCCGCAGCCGTGCCAGTCGAGCATTTCGGCTGCGGCTTGCTCTAAAACTTCGGTGGGAATGGCCGCTGGCCCGGCAGAAAAGTTGTAAGGGCGTTGCATCGTATTTATGGTCAAAATGGCTTCAAACGCTTACTGGGTAAGCGGTACTAGCTATAAATTTGATAGTTGCTAGCCACTCTAATAAGTGCGGCTAGCGTGGACTGCATATCTCAGACTTCAGACTTCAGAGCTCAGGCGTGTCTGAAGCAGTGTCCGTGCTGGCGGGAAGATCGTTGCCACCCTCGCCGCTATCACCGCCTTCAATGCCGTCTTCATCTTCTGCCGATGCGCCGGCGTCGGCCATGTTGGCGTCGTTTTCGACAATGCGCTGCAGACCGCTGAGTTTGGCTCCCTCGTCCAGCGCTATCAGCGTCACGCCTTGGGTGGCGCGGCCCAGTTCGCGGATCTCGCTGACGCGCGTGCGCACCAGCACGCCTCGGTCGGTAATGAGCATGATTTCATCGTCGGCGTGGACCAGCGTGGCGGCAACCACTTTGCCGTTGCGCTCGGTTTGCTGGATGGCGATCATGCCTTTGGTGCCACGGCCATGGCGCGTGTATTCGGCGATATTGGTGCGCTTGCCGTAGCCGTTTTCGGTGGCGGTGAGCACGCTTTGCGCTTCGTCCTCGGCCACCAGCATGGCAATCACGCTTTGGCCGTCTTCAAGGTTCATACCGCGCACACCGCGGGCGTTGCGGCCCATGGCGCGCACGTCGTTTTCGTCAAAGCGCACCGCTTTGCCGCCATCGCTGAACAGCATGACATCGTGCTGGCCGTCGGTCAAAGCGGCGCCAATCAGGTAGTCGCCCTCGTCCAAGCTGACAGCAATGATGCCGCCCTTGCGCGGGTTGGAGAAATCATCGAGTGCCGTCTTTTTCACGGTGCCCATGCTGGTGGACATGAACACGTAATGATCGGACGGAAAGGTGCGCATCGCGCCGGTGAGCGGCAACACCACGTTGATTTTTTCGCCCTCTTGCAGCGGAAACATATTGACAATCGGCCGTCCGCGCGAGCCACGCGAGCCCGCCGGCACTTCCCACACCTTGAGCCAGTACAGGCGGCCGCGGTTGGAGAAACACAGGATGTAGTCGTGCGTGTTGGCAATGAACAGCTGGTCAATCCAGTCGTCTTCTTTGGTGGCTGTGGCTTGTTTGCCGCGCCCGCCGCGCTTTTGCGCACGGTATTCAGACAGTGGCTGGCTCTTGATGTAGCCGGTGTGGCTGAGCGTGACCACCATGTCGGTCGGGGTGATTAGGTCTTCGGTCGACAGGTCTTGCGCGCTGTATTCGACCAAGCTGCGCCGCGCGCCGAGTTTGCTTTGACCAAACTCCGATTTGATGGTGTTGAGTTCGGTGCCAATGATGCTGGAGACGCGCTCGGGCGTGGCCAAAATAGCCAGCAGGTCTTCAATGACGGCCATTACCTCTTTGTATTCGGCAACGATTTTGTCTTGCTCTAGGCCGGTGAGGCGCTGCAAGCGCATCTGCAAAATTTCTTGTGCCTGGGTGTCCGACAGGCGATAGAGGCTGTCTTGGCCCATGCCAAATTCGTGCTCCAGCCCTTCAGGGCGGTAGTCGTTGGCTTGGATGGCACCGCCATCGACGCGGGTGCGGGTCAGCATCTCGCGCACCAGTGCGCTTTCCCAGGTGCTGGCCATCAGCTCGCTTTTGGCCACTGGCGGCGTCGGGGCGCTGCGGATGATGGCAATAAAGCGGTCGATATTGGCCAGCGCCACGGCCAAGCCTTCTAGGACATGGCCCCGGTCGCGCGCTTTGCGCAGCTCAAACACTGTGCGGCGCGTAACGACCTCGCGGCGGTGCTGCAAAAAGACGCTGATGAGCGTTTTCAAGTCACACAAGCGCGGCTGGCCGTCAATTAGCGCCACCATGTTCATGCCAAAGGTGTCTTGCAGCTGGGTTTGCTTGTAGAGGTTGTTGAGCACCACTTCGGGCACTTCGCCGCGCTTGAGCTCAATCACCAAGCGCATTCCGGACTTGTCTGACTCGTCTTGGATATGGCTGATGCCTTCGAGTTTTTTCTCGTGGACCAACTCGGCAATGCGTTCTTGCAGCGTCTTTTTGTTGACCTGGTAGGGCAGCTCGTCAACGATGATGGCTTGGCGCTGGCCGCGGTCGATGTCTTCAAAATGGCACTTGGCGCGCATGATGACGCGCCCGCGCCCGGTGCGGTAGCCGTCTTTGACGCCATTGATGCCGTAAATGATGCCGGCTGTGGGGAAGTCGGGCGCCGGGATGATTTCCATTAAATCGTCGATGCTGGCCTCGGGGTGCGCCAGCAAGTGCAAGCAGGCGTCCACCACTTCGTTCAGGTTATGCGGCGGAATATTGGTCGCCATGCCGACGGCAATGCCAGACGAGCCATTGACCAGCAAGTTAGGCAGCTTGCTGGGCAATACCAAGGGTTCTTTTTCGCTGCCGTCGTAGTTGGGGCCGAAGTCGACGGTTTCTTTGTCAATGTCACCCAGCATTTCGTGGGCAATTTTGGCCAAGCGAATTTCGGTGTAGCGCATTGCCGCAGCGTTGTCACCGTCCACTGAGCCGAAGTTGCCTTGGCCATCGACCAACATATGGCGCAGCGAAAAATCTTGCGCCATACGCACAATCGTGTCGTACACCGCAATGTCGCCGTGCGGGTGGTATTTACCAATCACGTCACCGACAATGCGCGCCGATTTTTTGTAGGGCCGATTCCAGTCGTTATTGAGCTCGTGCATAGCAAATAGCACGCGCCGGTGTACGGGTTTGAGGCCATCGCGCGCATCAGGCAAGGCCCGGCCGACGATCACGCTCATGGCGTAATCGAGGTAGCTGCGGCGCATCTCTTCTTCAAGACTGATGGGCAGGGTTTCTTTGGCAAACTGGGTCATGTCGATGGCAAGTGCAGCAAGGGAGGTTCATTTTAGGCCCAAGCGCTTGTAGCGACTGCGCAACACATCAGGCTAATTAGGCTTTCGTCCTACCGGTGTGCCGCTATGCAGAGCCTTTGCGCCATGTTACGTATGGCACAATCAAATTAGCGTTTTTAGTGATGGTCACTGACAACGTTCTTAATTCGCAGCGCGGCTGCGGCTTTTTCCCCATGAGGAGAACCATGAAAAAACTGAACAAAGTGGCGATGTTGTTTGCCTCTGCTGCGCTCGCAACTGCGGCTGGTGCACAGACAATCGATAACTGGAAGAACGGCACGAATGAGCTGGTCTGGAAGAACGGCACCAACGAGCTGTGCTGGCGCGATGCCAACTGGACGCCTGCTACGGCAGCTCCCGGTTGCGACGGCGCTTTGGGCGCTCCTGTTGCCGCTGCTCCAGCCCCTGCTGCAGCCCCAGCCGCTCCCGCTGTAGCTCCTGCTCCAGCACCTGCTCCAGCAGCCGCAGTCGCCACCAAGGTGACCTACGCTGCTGACGCATTCTTCGACTTTGACAAGTCGGTGCTCAAGCCAGAAGGCAAAGCCAAGCTCGACGACCTGGTCTCCAAGATCAAAGGCGTGAACCTGGAAGTCATCATTGCCGTGGGTCACACTGACTCCGTCGGTAGCGATGCTTACAACCAGAAGCTGTCGATGCGCCGTTCCGAGTCCGTCAAGGCTTACTTGGTCTCCAAGGGCGTTGAAAAGAACCGCGTCTACACCGAAGGCAAGGGCGAGAAGCAGCCTGTTGCTGACAACAAGACCAAAGAAGGTCGCGCTAAGAACCGCCGCGTTGAGATCGAAGTGGTCGGTACCCGCGCCAATTAATCTTTAGATTAAAAAAGAAGCCCCGCTCGCGGGGCTTTTTTTATGTCTATAGTTTATTGATCACTACTCCTAAGACAATCGTTGCCCATGAACCAAGCTGTCAATGCCGACCCGGCCGAACTGGCCAAATTTTCTGATCTGGCCCATCGTTGGTGGGATCCGGAGAGCGAGTTTCGTCCATTACACCAAATCAACCCTTTGCGTTTGGATTGGATCAACACCCTGTCGCCGCTCAAAGATCAGCGCGTGCTGGATGTGGGTTGCGGCGGTGGCATTTTGACCGACTCCATGGCCCGCCAAGGTGCCCATGCGCTAGGAATTGATCTGTCAACCAAGGCATTGCGCGTAGCCCAGTTGCACGCCCTAGAAGCCCAAACGCCTCGGGTGAAGTACCGCGAAATCAGCGTCGAAGACTTGGCTGGCGAGCAGCCTGGCAGCTTTGATACCGTCACCTGCATGGAAATGCTGGAGCACGTCCCCGATCCTGACTCAGTGGTGCGTGCTTGCGCTCAATTGGTCAAGCCCGGTGGCTGGGTCTTTTTTTCGACCATCAACCGCAATGCTAAGGCGTTTATGTTGGCGATTGTCGGCGCTGAGTATGTGTTGGGTATGTTGCCGCGTGGCACCCACGAGTACGCCAAATTTATTCGCCCTAGCGAGCTGGCCCTGAGCTGCCGATCGGCCCAATTGGACATTCAGCACACGCGCGGATTGGAATACAACCCGATCACCCGCCGCTACTGGCTCAGTGGTGACACCAGCGTCAACTATTTGTTGGCCACCCGCCGCGCCGCTTAACCAAGTTCGCCTATGTTTTCTCATATTCGCGCCGTGCTGTTCGATTTGGACGGCACCTTGATCGACAGCGCACCTGATTTAGGTGCCGCAGCCGACAAAATGCGCACCGACCGTGGTCTGCCCTCGTTGCCTTTGGAGCGCTACCGTCCGCTGGCTGGCGCTGGGGCACGCGGCATGATCGGCGAGGCTTTTGGCATCGCGCCCGAGCACCCTGATTTTCCTGTGCTGCGCGAAGAGTTCTTTACCAACTACGAAGCGCGCATGACACAGCACACTTGGATTTTTGACGGCGTCGCCGAATTAATCCAAACCATTGTGCAGCGCGACCTTCCTTGGGGCGTCGTTACTAACAAATCGGCACGCTTTACCGTTCCGCTGACGCGTGCTATGCCCTTGTTTGCCAGCGCTGCAACAGTGGTGAGCGGTGACACCACGCCCCACGCCAAACCCCATCCAGCGCCGCTGCTAGAAGCGGCTGCGCGTTTGGGGTTGGCGCCAGCGCACTGCCTGTACGTGGGCGACGACGAGCGCGACATCATTGCTGGGCGCGCCGCAGGCATGGGGACTGTCGCTGCCACCTACGGCTACCTTGGCGCACAAGCCAATGTGGCGCAGTGGGGTGCGCACGCAGAAATTAAATTTCCCTTGGCCCTCTTGCAACTACTGCATATCGCCTAAGATAGCAGGCTTAGGGGCTGCCCTGGTTTCGACGTGGGTTCGGAATCGGCGTGGTGCATGTCGAGCTTGATTGGCGCTCGTAAATCTGCATTCAAAAAACTAACTGCAAACG
>JAGNSH010000022.1 GCA_017988165.1 Giesbergeria sp.
TGGTCGAACCCGCTTGCGCCACTTGCTGCGTGCCCACGCCGACCTTGTCGACCGAGTCGGTGATCAAGGCCTTGATTTCTTTGGCCGCCTCGGCACTGCGCTGGGCCAGGCTGCGCACTTCGCTGGCCACCACGGCAAAGCCCCGGCCTTGCTCGCCGGCGCGTGCGGCTTCGACCGCCGCGTTGAGCGCCAAGATGTTGGTCTGAAAAGCAATGCCGTCAATCACCCCAATGATGTCGACAATTTTGCGCGACGAGGTGTTGATGGCTTCCATGGTGCCCACCACCTGCGCCACCGCCGCGCCGCCGCGCTGCGCCACACCCGTAGCGTCGCCAGCGAGCTGGCTGGCGCGGTTGGCGCTTTCGGCGTTGGTTTGTACGGTGCTAGAGAGCTCTTCTGTTGCGGCCGCAGTTTGCTCTAGCGAGCTGGCCTGCGCCTCGGTGCGGCTAGACAAGTCTTGCGTGCCCAGCGCCACCTCGGCAGAGGCGCCAGCAATGGTGTCCGAGCCGCTGCGCACTTGCTCAATCATGTGGTGCAGGCTGCTGCGCATTTTTTCCATCTCGCCCAGCAACTGACAAATTTCATCTGAACCCTCGCACTCCATCCGATACGTCAGGTCATTAGACGCAATGGCGCTAGCGGCAGCGTTGGCGGAGGCAAAACCAGTGCTCATACGGCGCAGCAAGGCCAGTGCCATGACCGATGCCGGCAGGCCCAGCAGCAAGCCCACCAAGGCAAACACCATCAGCGCCAGCTCATAGTGGGTTTGAGCAGCTTTGGAAGCCACATCGGCGCGGTGAACCTGGTGGTCACGAAACGCCGCCATCGCCTTGGTGACGGCTTCGCCTTCATTGCGCCCAGCGGCCAAAAAAATCTCCATCACCTGCGGGCTAAAGTTTTCTGCTTTGACCGCGTTAATCGCTTCGGCCAATTTTTGGCGCCACACGCTGCGAACGGCTTGGGTGGCTTGAAACAATTGCTGCGCCTGCGGATCGGTGGCCGCCGCTTGCAACTCTGCCAGCAGCTTATTATTTTTGGCCTGATTGGCCTCAATCGTTTGCAAGTGCTGGGCCGTGGGATGACTATGTATGCTGGCTAACACATTATCTGGCGCGTGCTGAAAAGCCAACAGCACTTCCATGCGGGTTTGCATCTGCACATTAATGGTTTCATCCGCCAACAGAGCCGAGCGCATCGCATCTTCGTGCACCACCTTGAGGCTGTCGCGCGCCGACGACAAACCCCAAAAACTGACCGCTATCAGCGCAGCGACTGAAAGCCAAAACGTGGCTAAAACGATCGTAAAGCGCTGAGTGATACGCAAATTATTAAGCATGAAATAGGATGAATCTAGGATGAAACAGTTAGAGGCTGCGCCAGCATAGCGCTGCATTCACGCTGCAAGTGGCACTTATGCCGTGGGACAATCTGGCGCATGAATCCGCAGCAATACGTCCAGCAAAAAGCCGCCGCCTCTGGCAGCAGTTTTTATTACGCCTTTCTTTTTCTGCCCCGCCCCCGGCGGGCAGCAATTACAGCGTTTTATGCTTTTTGCCGCGAAATTGACGATGTGGTCGATGAAATATCCGACGCCAGCGTGGCGCGCACCAAACTGGTGTGGTGGCAAAAAGAAGTCACACAATCTTTTAACGGCCAGCCTACGCACCCGGTGATGCAGGCACTGATGCCGCACACCAGCACCTACCACATCGAGCCACGCCATCTGCTGGCGATGATTGAAGGCTGCCAGATGGATTTAGACCAAACGCGCTACCTCGACTACCCGGCGCTGCAGCGCTATTGCCACTTGGTGGCCGGCATTGTTGGCGAGGTGGCGGCGCAAATTTTTGGCCAAACTGACCCAGCCACTACCCAATATGCGCACCGCTTGGGCCAAGCACTGCAACTGACCAACATCTTGCGTGACGTGGGTGAAGACGCACTGCGCGGGCGCATTTATCTGCCAGTCAACGATTTGCAGCAATTTGATGTCAAAGCGCACGAGGTGTTAAAGCGTGAATATTCGGAACGCTTTACGGCACTGATGCGTTTTCAGGCCAAGCGCGCGCACGGTTTATATGACGAAGCGCTGGCATTGTTGCCCGCTGCCGACCGGCGCGCGCAAAAGCCCGGTTTGATGATGGCCAGCATCTACCGCACGCTACTGAGGGAAATTGAGGGCGATAACTTTCAGGTGCTGCACCAGCGCATCAGCCTGACGCCACTGCGCAAATTTTGGCTGGCCTGGAAGATGCAAGCCTTGGGGCGTATGTGATCGCCGTATGAAAATTGCCATCATCGGCGCCGGCTGGGCCGGCATGGCGGCGGCCATGGCCGTGGTGCAAGCCGGCCAGCAAGCCAACGTGTTTGAGGCCGCACGCACCGTCGGCGGGCGCGCCCGAACCATCGTCAGCAAAGACGCCCTCGGCGCGCCCCTGTTACTCGACAACGGCCAGCACATCTTGATTGGCGCCTATAGCGAGTGCTTGCGCTTGATGCGCTTGGCTGGCGTCGACCCCGATACGGCCTTGCTGCGCCTGCCGCTGGCGCTGCGTTTTGCTGACAACAGCGGCTTGCAGTGGCCCGACTTGGCGCCGCCGTGGGATGCCGTGCTGGGCATTGCCGGCGCACGCAGTTGGTCTTGGCGTGAACGCCTAGCGCTACTGGGCATAGCGCTGCGTTGGCGGGTAAAGCGCTTTACCTGCGCACCGCAAGCCTCGGTGGCCCACTTGTGCGCCGGCCTGCCGGCGCGGCTGCTGCAAGAATTTATCGACCCGTTGTGCATTGCCGCCCTCAACACACCGGCGCACCAAGCCAGCGGCCAGGTGTTTTTGCGCGTGCTGCAAGACAGCCTGTTCAGCGGCCCGGGCGGCTCCAACTTGCTGCTGCCGCGCGTCGACTTGGGCGAAGTCTTTGCGCAAGCGGCGGCGCACTGGCTGCGCACCCACGGCACCATCGTGCATACCGCAGCCCGGGTGCAATCGCTCACCAGCCGCGCCCAAGGCGGCTGGGTAGTCGACGGCAGGCTGTTTGATGCGGTCATCCTCGCCACCTGTAGCACCGAGGCAGCACGCTTGGTCTCGCAATGCGCGCAAAACGTCCCCAGCGCCCTGAGCGCGCCGCTGCACGACTGGGCCGCCTGCGCGCAGGCGCTGCGCTTTGAAGCCATTACTACCGTCTATGTACAAGGCGCGGCGCCGTCCAGCGGCGCGCTGCTGCCACACCCCATGCTGGCGCTGCGCAACAGCGCCGCGCACCCGGCACAGTTTGTTTTTGACCGCGGCCAGTTGGGCGGCCCAGCGGGGCTGCTGGCCTTTGTCATCAGTACCAGCCAAGGCGACCGAGCGACGCTACAGCAGCAAGTGCTAGAGCAAGCACGGGCCGAACTGGGTCTGCGCCACCTGCACGCAGTGCAAACCGTGGTCGATAAACGCGCCACCTTTGCCTGCACCCCGGCGCTCAAGCGCCCCAGCGCCCATTTGGCCCCCGGCTTGTGGGCGTGTGGCGACTACATTGCCGGCCCCTACCCCGCCACGCTAGAAGGCGCCGTGCGCAGCGGCACCGCTGCTGGCGTGGCCGCTGCGCACGGCTAGTTCAACTCAAGCCTTGACACGTGTCAAAGCTACTAGCAACTCGGTCGGCACAATACTCCACCGTGACGCTGCGACACTCCCCAACCCATTCCCGCCCCCACCGCCTGGCCTTGGCCCTGGCGCTGTTGGCGGTGCTGGCGCAGTTGTGGATGGTGCAAATCAGCACCCGCCACCTCGGGCAAATGCTGTGGCAGCAAACGCTGTGGGGCGAGGTTTGCACCGCCTACAACAGCCCGCACACGGCGCTTAACGTCAGCGCCGACGCGGCCGACCCGGCTGACACCAGCGATGCGCTGTCACGCATGGCCAACTGCCCGGTGTGCAGCGTCGCTAGCGCAGCCGCCACCCCCAGCCAAGCGCCCCTGCTGGCACTGGCAGCTCTGGGCGACACGCCCTATCCGCTCGCATCCGCCAGCGCGCCCCAGCGGGCACTGCGACACGCCGGCCTGCGCCCGCCGGCCCAAGCGCCGCCGCGCGCCTAAGTCCCGTTTCGGGAACTCCCCTCTCTCTCCATTTTTTGTGCAGCGCTGGCGTTTTTTGCTGGCGCGGCGCCTTGGGCTTGCGCCCGCCCCCTTTTTTTGCTTGGCTCGATATGACCTTCTCTCACCGTTCCCGCGCGCCTGCGCTGCGCCCTTTGTGCGCCCTCATCATGGCTCTGCCTTTGGCGGCGATGGCACAAGACAGCACGCTGCAAGCCGTCACTGTCAAAGCCGAAAAAACTACGCCAACCGTGGGCTCCAGCAGTGTCGATGCCGACAGCTTGCAAGCCGGCCGCAGCGCCAGCAGCGACAGCTCCAGCTTGCTGCGCAATCTGCCCGGCTTTAGCGTGCAGGGCGCCGGCGGCGTCTCGGGCCTGCCCAGCCTGCACGGCATGACCGACGACCGGCTGCGCATCCAAATCGATGGCATGGACTTGGTGTCGGCCTGCGGCAACCACATGAACCCACCGCTGTCCTACATCGACCCCACCCGCGTCGGCAGCGTGCGCGTGTTTGCCGGAGCAGTGCCGGTCAGCGTCGGCGGCGACAGCATTGGTGCCACCATCCAGGTCGAAGCCGCCGCGCCCGAATTTGCCGCCCCCGGCCAAGGCACGCTACTCAAAGGCGAGGCCGGCACCTTCTACCGCAGCAACGGCAAAGGCGTGGGCGCCAACCTGTCAGCCACCTACGCCACCGAGCAAATGAGCCTGCGCTACGACGGCGCCATGGCGCAGTCAGACAACTACAAATCGGCCAAGGACTTCAAAGCCGCGGGCCCCGCTGCCAGCGACAAGCCCAACCAGTGGCTAGCGGGCAACGAAGTCGGCTCGACCAGCTACAAAACCCGCAACCACGCGCTGGGTTTTGCGCTGCGCGGCAATGCCGACGGCAATGCCCATTTGGTCGAACTCAAGCTGGGCCTGCAAGACATTCCCTACCAAAACTACCCCAACCAGCGCATGGACATGACGCGCAACGACAGCCACCAAATCAACCTGCGCTACCAAGGCCAGTACGCCTGGGGCCAACTGCAAGCACGCGCTTACCACGAGAAAACCCGCCACGCCATGAACTTTGGCGAAGACAAACAGTTCTGGTACGGCCCCAAGGGCGATGTGCCCGGAATGCCAATGGACACCGAGGGCAAAACCACTGGCGTCTCGGTCAAGGCTGACCTCATCCTGTCGGCACGCGACACCCTGCGCGTCGGCGCCGAGATGCAAAAGTACAGCTTGGACGACTGGTGGCTGCCGTCCGGCGGCGGCATGGCGCCCAACACCTTCAACAATATCAACAACGGCCAGCGCGACCGCTTTGATGCGTTTGCCGAATGGGAAGCGCGCTGGAGCCCGCAATGGCTGTCACAAATTGGCCTGCGCAGCGCCAACGTGCGCAGCAACAGCGGCGCAGTCCAAGGCTACAACGCCAGCTACGACATGGATGCCAACGCCTTCAACGCCAGCGATCGCAAACGCACCGACCACAACTGGGACTTCACCGCGCTGGCACGCTTTACGCCCAGCGACAGCGCCAGCTACGAGTTTGGCTTTGCGCACAAAACCCGCTCGCCCAACCTGTACGAGCGCTACACCTGGTCCACCGGTGGCATGGCGATGCGCATGGTCAACCTGGCAGGTGACGGCAACGGCTACGTCGGCAACGTCAACCTAAAGCCTGAAACCGCCAACACCCTCAGCGCCACCGCCGACTGGCACGACGCCAGCGGCCAGCAATGGGGCATCAAAGCCACGCCCTACCTGACCTATGTCGACAACTACATCGACGCCAAGCGCTGCGGCGGTGCCATGGGCGCCATGGCGGCGTGCAGTAACGCCAATCTGAGCGTCACGGACAACTTTGTCTACCTGCGCTTTGCCAACCAAGATGCACGCCTGTACGGGCTGGACTTGTCGGGCTTTGCCGACGTGGGCCGCTGGGGCGGCTGGGGCCAGTTCACTGCCAGCGGCATGGTGAACTACGTGCAGGGCAAAAACCGCACCTCGGGCGACCACCTGTACAACACCATGCCGCTCAATGCGCGCGTGGCGCTAACCCAACGCCTAGGCGCATGGAGCAGCACGGCCGAGCTGCACATGGTGGCCGCCAAAACCCGCGTCTCCAGCGAGCGCAACGAGTTGCCCACCGCCGGTTACGCCCTGCTGAACCTGCGCGCCAGCTACGAATGGAAACAAGTGCGTTTGGACGCTGGTATCGACAACCTGCTTGACCGCCAATACGCCCATCCCCAAGGCGGTGCCTACGTCGGTCAAGGCCAAACCATGGCCGGCACTGCCGTGCCGTGGGGCGTGCGCGTGCCAGGCATGGGCCGCTCGCTCAATGTCGGCGTGACGGTAAAGTTCTAAGCGGCAAGTGGCAAGCTGTAAGCGCTCTATTTGCTACTTAATAAATAGCTAGAAGCGCTTATATATAAAGGGCTAGAGGCCGTTTTGATATAAATTTTGGCGTATCTGCCGCTGCTGGCTCGGGCCAGCGCAGCGCAACCCGACGTCTTTTATAGCCAAATCGGCCTCTAGCCCTTATGCAGTAAGCGCTAGTAGCTATCAAAACAATTCCCCAGCAACAGCGGCCAGCTCCAGCGTGACTATCAAACCGCCGCTGACCGAAGGCTGCAACTGCAGTTGCCCACCATACAAAGCCACCAAGTCCTGCACGATGGCCAGCCCCAAACCGGTGCCGGGCACGGCTTCATCCAAGCGCACGCCGCGCGCCACCACGGCTTGTAAATGTTCGCTGCCAATGCCCGGGCCGTCGTCTTCGACCTGCACACGCAGGCGCGCCGGCAGTGCCCCGGCCACCCGGCTGGCGCGAATGCACACCTGGGTCTTGGCCCATTTGCAGGCGTTATCCAGCACATTGCCGAGTATTTCTTGCAAGTCCTGCTCCTCGCCGGCAAAAAACAACGGGGTATCGCCCAACTCCACCGACAGCGTTAAACCGCGTGCGGCATACACCCGCTCCATCACCCGCACCAAGCCAACCACCACTGGTGCCAGCGCCGTGCGCTGGCCCGGCAAACCCGGCAAACGCTGGGTGGCGGCAACCCGGGCCTGCGCCAAATGCCAATCGACATGGCGCCGCGCCAGCACCAGCTGCTCTTGCACCAAGCGCGCCAAATCACCCTCCCCAGACGCCGTCGCCGACGCTGTGGCTTGGTCTAGCACCGACAGCGGCGTTTTCAACGCGTGGGCCAAATTGCCAGCATGGGTGCGCGCGCGCGCCACCACCTCGGCGTTGCGTGCCAGCACCTGATTGAAGTCGTTGACCAGCGGCTGTACTTCTTGGGGGAATACCCCCAACAACTGTGCGCTGTGGCCTTGGTGTACGTCTTGCAAACTGCGCTGCAAAGCCCGCAAAGGCCGCAGCCCGACCGCCACCTGCGCCCACGCCGCCAGCGCCAGCAGCACCAGCAAGGCTGCCAGCGACATCACCAGCACGCCCGTAAAGCGCTGCACTGCCGCCTCGGTTTCTTGCAAATCGCCCGCCACCACCAGCCGCCAGCGCGACTGCGGCGCCGCTGCCAGCGCGGCACCATCGCGCAGCGAGCGCTCCAGCATCAGCAGCGGCGCGCCTTGCGGGCCAATGCCTTCGTGGACATGGATGGCGCCATCGGCCAAGGCGTCGGCCTGCAACTGCAAACGGGTGTCCCACAGCGAGCGCGAGCGCAGCACGCCACTGCGCTGTTGCCCGGCGCGGGGCATGGCATCAATTTGCCAATACAGCCCCGAATAAGGCCGCTGCCAGCGCGGGTCCGACAGCGCTTGGCTGTTGATGCGCGGCTGGCCGGTGGCGTCAAATTCGAGCTGGGTAGTGATCTGATCGAGCTGCAAGGTCAGCGCCGCCTGAAACTGGTGCAAGACGTGCTCGCGAAACAAGCTACTCAGCACCCAGCCTGCCAGCAGCAGCGCCACCGCCAAACCGACCAACGTCGCCGCTAGCAGCCGAAAACGCAGCGAGCGCGCCCAGTGGCGCGGCGGCGGCAGCGGCGGCGTCATAACGGCATAGATGGCAACGGCGGCTGTAGGCGGTAACCCAGCCCGCGCACGGTTTCAATCGGTGCGCTGGGCAGTTTTTTGCGCAAGCGCCCGATAAACACTTCGATGGTGTTGGAGTCGCGGTCGGCGTCTTGGGCGTAGATGTGCTCGTTCAGCTCGGTGCGCGAGACCACGTTGCCCGGGCGGTGCATTAAATATTCGAGCACTTTGTATTCATGGCTGGTCAGGGCGACCGTGTGGCCAGCCAGCGTCACTCGGCTACTGCGCGTATCGAGCACCAAGTCGCCGCACTGCAACAGCGGCGACGCCAAACCGGTGGTGCGCCGAATCAGCGCCCGCAAGCGCGCCAGCAGCTCCTCCATGTGAAACGGCTTGGTCAGATAGTCGTCGGCGCCAGCGTCAATGCCGGCGACTTTTTCTGACCAATTGCCGCGCGCCGTCAAAATCAGCACGGGCATGGTGCGCCCGGCCTCGCGCCAGCGCTGCAGCACTGTCAAGCCGTCGAGCAAGGGCAGGCCCAAGTCCAGCACTACGGCATCGAAGTTTTCGGTATCGCCCATGAAGTGACCGTCGCGCCCGTTGTCGGCCTCGTCCACCACATAAGCGCCCTGTTGCAAGCCAGCGCGCAGTTGCGCGCGCAGGGTGGGTTCGTCTTCTACCAGCAGGATGCGCATCGTTGGTTCGGTTTCCGGTTTATTGCCCGGCGCGCGCGGGCTTAGGTTCGCGCACCTTCATGCGCACCACCGCAGCCGTGCCAGCGTCGAGCTTGAGTTTGAGCAGCTGGCCGTCGGCACTGAGCAGTTTGATTTCATAAATCCACTGGCCGCCATCGCGCTCTAGCTCCACTTCTAGCACTTGGCCGGGGTGCTGGCGGCCTAGGCGCTCTAGCACCGTGGTCAACGGCAGCACTTGGCCCGACTGCACCGCTTGCAGGGCGCGCTCATGGTCATCGCGGTCACTGGCCCAAGCCGGTGCCGCCAAAAAGCTGAACGCCAGCAGCAGCGGTGCGCTGCGGCGCAGCCAAAAAAAAGAGGTCGTCATCAAAAGCCCCGGTAGAGAGAACATGGCGGCCATTGTTGGGTGGGCACCCTGAACTGGTGATGAACAGCGCTTTCAGCTTGGGTTCAAGTACCGGCGCCAAGAATGCCCCATCCATTCAAAAAAAGCGACTGCCATGTTTTTGCTCAACCGCCACCGCCTCCACCACCCCAAGCTGCGCACGGCGTGGCTGGCCACAGCGCTGATCAGTGCCGCACTGCTAGCGCTGCCCAGCCACGCCGGCGACACCAGCGCCGCACAACAACTGAGCCACTGGAGCGCCCAAGCCGGGCGCGCCGGCAATGCCGAGCAGGGCGCTGCTTTTTTCAGCGCTCGCCATGGCGGCGAATGGTCGTGCGCCTCGTGCCATGGCACGCCGCCGACCACGCAAGGCCAACACGCCAGCACCGGTAAAAAAATAGCGCCGCTGGCACCGGCGTTCAACGCCAAAACCTTCACCGACAGCGCCAAGGTAGATAAATGGTTTCGCCGCAACTGCAAAGACGTGCTGCAACGCGAATGCAGCGCCGCCGAAAAGGCCGACGTGCTGGCCTACCTCAACCGCCTCACCCCTTAAAAGGAGCCACCATGTCTAGCGCTTTTTATCTGGCGACCTGCGCACTGGCCTTTGGCCTCTTGGGCAACGCCCAAGCCGACAGCGGCCGCGCCATGCCGCGCAACGTCCCCAGCGCCTACACGCAAGAATGCGGCGCCTGCCACACCGCCTATCCGCCCAGCCTGTTACCGGCCCGCTCTTGGCAGCGCACCATGGAGGGGCTGGACAAGCACTTTGGCACCGACGCCGCCCTCGACAGCGCCACCACGCAACAGCTCAACGCATGGCTGCAAGCCCATGCCGGCACCTACAAACGGGTGCGCGAAGAGCCGCCGCAAGACCGCCTCACCCGCTCGGCCTGGTTTGAGCGCAAGCACCGCAAAATCGACCCCAGCGTTTGGCAGCACCCCAGCATCAAAAGCGCCGCCCAGTGCGGCACCTGCCACACCCGTGCTGACGAAGGCGATTACGACGACGATAACGTGCGCTTTCCGGCAGGTATAAGCACTTCAATGCAGCAGTCCAAAAACGACTGGAAGCGCTGGATTCCTTGGAAAGACTGATCGGAGCACGGCCATGCACACCATTTCCACACCCCAACCATCGACTGCATCCGCAGCACAAGCGACCCAATCAACGCCCCACCCCGGTCGCTTGGTGGTGGACGCGCCAATGCGTATGTTCCATTGGCTGTTTGCCCTGAGCTTTTTAGGCGCCTACCTGAGCGCCGACAGCGAGCGCTGGCGGCTGCTGCACCTCACGCTGGGCTACACGCTGGCTGGGCTGCTGGTGTTTCGGCTGCTCTACGGCGTGCTCGGGCCGCGCCCGGTGCGCCTAGCCGCTCTGCGGCGCAGGCTCAGCGGTCTGGGCGCTTGGCTGCAATCGCTGGCGCACTTGCGCGCACTCGGGCAAGTCCACTGGCGCCAAGGCCAAAACCTGCTGACGGCGCTGGCTGTCGTCAGCTTGCTGACGCTGGTCGTACCACTGACGCTGACCGGCTACGCCAGCGACCACAGCTGGGGCGATTTTTTGGGTGGTGACTGGGTCAATGCACTGCACGAGTGGTTGGGCGAAGCCATGCTGGCCATCGTGCTGCTGCACTTGGCCCTGATCGCCGGCCTGAGCCTGCTGCGGCGCAAAAACCAAGCCTTGCCGATGCTGACTGGACGCCTGCCGGGCGCTGGCCCCGACTTGGTGCAAAAAAATCGCCCCTGGCTGGCCGCTGCGCTGCTGCTGGCGGTACTGGCCTACGGCGCTTGGGAATGGCAACAATCGCCCCAAGGACTGATTCCGACAAAATCCATCGCTCTAAAAGAAACCCCATGAAAACCTATATGTGTATCGCCTGCGGGCTGATGTATGACGAAGCCGCTGGTATGCCGCAAGACGGCATCCCACCCGGCACCGCGTGGGCCGATGTGCCAGCCAATTGGCGTTGCCCAGAGTGCAATGTCGGCAAAGAAGACTTTGAGCTAGTCGAGTTCTAAAAAACCGCTGTGGGCGAACGACAATAGCTACGACGAGCACCCCTGCTACGTCCTTTTGTCGGAGACACACCATGCCCCAAACAATGACCCCCGCCCAGCGCGAAGAACTGCACGCCCTGCTGCTGACACGCCGCGAAGGCTTGCAAGCGCAGATGCTGCAAAACCAAGCCAATTTGACACCGCCCAGCGCTGACGAAGGCGCCGTATTGCAGCGCAATGTGGCACGCGAAGTAGACCAAGCGCTGACCAATATCGACGCCGCCGACATCTCCCGCATCGACCGCGCCCTCGAAAAAATGGCCGATGCCAGCTATGGCCTGTGCGGCGAATGCGGCTGCGCCATCCCATTTGAGCGCCTCAAAATCGAACCCCAAACACAGCATTGCGTGGCCTGCAAGTCACGCTGGGAAAAAAAGCACCCCGCGCACTAAACCGCCCTGAACCGACTGCACTGCGCCGCCCGCAGTGCAGACTTTGGCCTCTTTTTATGCACTCAGAAAGGACATCTCCCCATGACATCTCCCCTTTTTGTCTGCCGCCATGCCCTGATCACTGGGGCGCTGGGCTGGGCGATGCTCGCCAGCGCCCAAGCGCCGGCGCCCGCACCCGAGCCTTCTGATGAAGCGGCGCCAGCCTTGGCTGCCACGTCCGCATCCAGCTCAGCCGTCGCCGCCACCCTGAGGCCCTCAGCCGATGGCACGGCCATCATCGACCAGCGCAGCAAGCTGGCGTGGGCGCGCTGTGTCGAAGGCATGGTATGGAACGGCAAAACCTGCAGCGGCCAGCGCAAGCTGTTTGATCGCGCCGAAGCCAACGCCGTGGCCCAAGCCCGCGCCAAGGCCGAAGAAGTGCGCTGGCGCCTGCCACGCGCCAACGAGCTGCGCCGCTTGGTCGATAAAAAAGCCAACCCGCCGGGTGTGCCGCCGCAGCTGTTTCCAGCTGCACCCTATGGCCTGCACTGGACGAGCACGGCCAATATCAAAAACTTCTCCAACAACCAATACAACTACACCAACATGACCCAAGGCAACGCCGGCGTCACCGGCAGCCGCTTGGCGGCCTTGGATGGCTGGGCCGTGGACATGGACACAGGCATCGCCAGCGGCGATATTGCACGCAGCACCAAGCTGCCGGTACGCTTGGTGCGCATGGCCACCGAGCACGATTGATTGCCTAGCAGGCGGCGGTGGTGCGCGAGAATGGCGTATGTCTTTTCTCCCCGAACCCCCTTATGTCCACGGGCAAGCTGCCCGAACCGCCATCTTGCTATGTAACTTGGGCACGCCCGACGCCCCGACGGCGCCAGCACTGCGCCGCTATTTGGGGCAGTTTTTATCGGATCACCGTGTGGTCGAAATCCCCAAGCCGATTTGGTGGCTGATTTTGCACGGCATCATTTTGCGCACCCGGCCAGCCAAATCAGCCGCCAAATACGCCAGCATCTGGACACCCGAAGGCTCGCCACTGGCCATGTGGACCAGCAAACAAGCCAAGCTGCTGCGCGGTTGGCTGGGCGAAGCCGGCAGCAACGTACTGGTGCGCCACGCCATGCGCTACGGCAATCCGTCAATTGCCAGCCAGCTCGACGCCCTCAAGGCCGAAGGCGCCACGCGCATCCTGGTTTTGCCGCTGTACCCACAGTATTCCGCCACCACCACTGCCAGCGTGTTTGACGCCGTCTACAGCTGGGCCGCGCGCACGCGCAACGTGCCCGAGCTGCGCTTTGTCAACCACTACCACGACGACCCCGGCTACATCGACGCCTTGGCACGCACCGTGCAAACCCACTGGAAGCACCACGGCCCGCCCGACAAACTGGTGATGAGCTTTCATGGCGTGCCCGAGCGCACGCTGCAATTGGGCGACCCCTACCACTGCGAAAGCCACAAAACTGCGCGCCTGCTGGCCGAGCGCCTGGGCCTGCAAAAGGACGACTGGCAACTGACTTTCCAGTCGCGCTTTGGCAAAGCCAAATGGCTACAGCCCTACACCGAGCCCACACTGATAGAGATGGCCAAAGCCGGCGTAGGCCGGGTCGACGTCATTTGCCCCGGCTTTACCGGCGACTGCCTAGAGACGCTAGAAGAAATCAACCAAGAAGCACGCGAAGCCTTTTTGCACGCTGGCGGCAAAGAGTTTCACTACATCGCCTGCCTCAACGACAGCACCCCCTGGATTACGGCACTGAGCCACATCGCCCAGCAGCACCTAAGCGGCTGGCCGGTGCAGCCCGACAGCGCTGACACCTTGGCCGCCGCACGCGCCCACGCCAGCGCTGGCGGCGCACCGCAATAAGCCATAATTACTACTATTTTTATAGCTTAAAGCGCTTGCTACATAAGGGCTAGAGCCCTATTTAACCCTTATTTACTGCTGCACCGCAGCGCCGACCATGCATTCCACCGCTCCCGCCTCGCCGCCCGTCTCGCTTGCTCCCGCGCAACTGTGTTTACAGATTGACCCGAGCACCCTCGGTTTTGCGCACACTGGCGAGCTGCAAGGCCAGCCCCTGCCGTGGATTGGCCAAGAGCGCGCAGCCGCCGCCGTGCGCTTTGGCCTGGGAATGCAGCAGCCCGACTACCACCTGTTTGTGCTGGGCGAACTGGGCAGCGGCCGCAGCTCGCTGCTGACCCAAGCCATGCACGAGGCCGCTGCGCTGCGCCCGGTGCCGCCGGACCTGTGCTATTTGCACCACTTTGACAAACCCGAGCGCCCACACGCGCTGCGCCTGCCCGCAGGCCAAGGCCGACTGCTGCGCCAAGGCATGGACAAATTGCTGCAAACCCTGGCCAGCGACATTGCCAAGCGCCTGCAAGAAGCCGACTACCGCGCCGACAACGCCGCGCTCATCGCCGACTACGAAGCTGCGCAAACCGAGGCCTTTGCTGCACTGGAAGCCTTTGCCAGTCAGCGCCAATTTGCCCTCAACCGCGACAACGGCCACATGGTGTTCACCCTGCTGGACACCCAAGGCGAGCCGCAAACCCCAGATCAAGCCAGCAGCTTGGCGCCCCAGCAGCGCGCCGCACTGGCCGAGTCCGAGCAAGCCTTGCGCAGCGAAATTGCCCGGGTACTGAGCACTCTGCGCCCCATCGAGCGCGCCCAGCAGCAGGCCCGCACCGATCTGCGCCAACGCACTATCGCCCCGCTGTTGACACAGGCGCTGGGCGCACTGCACAGCGCAGTCTGTCCCAGCCAAGCAGAGCCCACGGCCAATGACAGCGACAACAGCAGCAGCGCCAAACTGACCACTTGGCTGGCCCGCGTGCAAAAAGCGCTGCTCGACCAACTGGCGCTGTTCTTGCCACTGAACGGCGATATCAGCGATGGCGCAGACATCAGCGACGACAACAGCAGCGCCGACGCAGCCAGCGATAGCAATAAGGCAGATCAAGACGACGAAGACGACCGCAAAGACGCACTAGACGCCTTGCTGGCCCAGTGCCGCATCCACTTGGCCGTGGACAACAGCGGGCGCAGCGCAGCACCGGTGATCATTGAAGACAACCCGCAACTGCGCAGCCTGTTTGGCAGCGTCGAAGCCAGCTCGGACGAAGACGCCGCACCGACGGATTTGGCCGCCATCCACGCCGGCAGCCTGCTCAAGGCGCACGGCGGTTTTTTGATGCTGCACCTGCGCGATGTGGCTTCTGCCGAAGGGCTGTGGGAGCGGCTGCGCCGCTTTTTGCGCTGTGCCCGCGTGCAACAAGACGACACGCCCCAGCCACCCGGCCACGCCAGCCGCTTAGCGCTGCGGCCCGAGCCGGTGGAGGTCGACGTCAAAATCGTGCTGATTGGCTCGGTGCAGGAGTACTACGCACTGCAAGCGGCCGACCCCGAAGTGGCGCAGCGTTTTCGCACCAAAGTTGACTTTGCCGAGTCCTTTCGCAGCAGCCTAGAGTCGCGCCGCGCTACCGGCGTCTTCATCGCCCATATCGCCCGCAAGCGCGGCCTGCCTAATTTTTCAGCCGCCGCCGTCGCGCGCCTGCTGGAGCAATCGCACCGCGAGGCCGACGACCAAACCCGCCAAAGCGCCCTGTTTGCCCAGACCGAAAGCTTGGCGATTGAAAGCGCCGCACTGTGCCGCGCACGCGCTGACACCGCAACCACAGCCACGGCTACGGCCACAGCCATAGTTGAGGCCGCTGACATCGACGCCGCCCTGCAAGCGCGCACGCTGCGCCACAACTACACCGAGCAGCGCCTGCACGAGTCAATTGCCGACGGCGAGCGCCTGATTACGCTGCACGGCAGCCATGTGGGCCAAGTCAACGCGCTGACGCAAATCGACCAAGGCGACTACCGTTTTGGCTTTCCGGTACGTATCACCGCACGCGCCTTTGCTGGGCACGAAGGGCTACTGAACATCGAGCGCGAGGTTGAAATGTCGGGCCCCATCCACGACAAGGGCGTGCTGATATTGCACAGCTACCTGACGGCCCTGTTTGGCCACATCGCCCCGCTGGCGCTGAACGCCTCGGTGGTGTTTGAGCAGGAATACAGCGGCGTCGAAGGCGACTCGGCCTCGTGCGCCGAGCTGTATGCGCTGCTGTCGGCGCTCTCGGGCGTGCCGTTGGCGCAGGGCATTGCCGTCACTGGCGCACTCAACCAGCACGGCCAGGTGCTGCCCGTGGGCGGCATCAATGAAAAAGTTGAAGGCTGGTTCAAAGTCTGCGAAGCCGCTGGGCTGGACGGCACGCAAGGCGCGCTGATTCCGGCGCGCAATTTGCAGCAACTGATGCTCGATCGCCACGTCATCGAGGCCGTCGCCGCCGGGCGTTTTCACATCTACACCGCCGGCCACGTCAGCGACGGCATGGCGGTGCTCACCAGCCAAGCGCCCGAGATAGTCGCCAACAGCGTGCTGGCCCGCGCCGAACAAACGCTGCGCGCCTTTCGCCGCGCCTGCCAAGTGGCAGGCCACACGCGGCTGCGCTCGGCCAGCCGGCTGCACCCCAGCAGCAGCACCGCGCCCGTCGAAAAACCATGACCGCTGCGGCGCCCACACGTTCTACCCACCCGGCCTCGCCAGCACCGCGCGCTTTGCTGCGCGCGCTGTTCGATGCTGCTGTAGCGCGTGCGCAGCCCAGCGCGGACACGCTGGCAGCGTTTTTGCTGCCGCCACCGCCAGGGCGCACGGTGGTGGTTGGCGCCGGCAAAGCCAGCGCCGCCATGGCCGCAGCACTGGATGCGGTGTGGCCGGCGCAGGCGCCCCTTAGCGGCCTCGTCGTCACCCGCTATGACCATGTGCCGCACAACGCACGCCAGCCCAGCAGCCGCATTGCCATCCTCGAAGCTGCCCACCCGGTGCCCGACGCCGCCAGCCTGCACGCTGGCGAGCGCATCGCCCAGCAGGTACAAGGCTTAGGTAGCGGCGACTTGGTGATTGCACTGCTCTCAGGCGGCGGCTCGGCGCTGATGGCGCAACCAGCACCCGGCCTGACGCTGGCTGACAAGCAAGCCATCCACACCGCCCTATTGCGCAGCGGCGCCACCATTGCCGAAATGAATAGCGTGCGCAAACACCTCTCGGCCATCAAAGGCGGGCGCTTGGCCGCCTTGGCGGCACCGGCGCAGGTGGTGTCGCTACTGATCAGCGACGTGCCGGGCGACGACCCAGCCACCATCGCCAGCGGCCCCACCGTGCCCGATGCCAGCACCTGCGCTGACGCCTTGGCCATTTGCCAACGCTATCTACTGAGCCTGCCAGCCGCCGCCTTGGCCGGGCTGCGCAGTGGCCAATTTGAAACCCCCAAACCCGGCGACGCTGCATTTGCCAAACACCGTGTGCAGCTGATAGCCACGCCCCAGCACAGCCTAGAAGCGGCTGCAGCGCTGGCCCGCTCCTACGGCATAGCAGCGCATATCTTGTCCGACGCGCTGGAGGGCGAAAGCCGCGACGTCGGCCAAGTACACGCCGCCATCGCCCGGCAAGTGGCACGGCTCGGCCAGCCCTTTGCACGGCCCTGCGTCATCCTCTCGGGCGGCGAAACCACGGTCACGCTGGGGCCAAGCACCGCCACCGCTGGGAGAGGCGGTCGTGCTAGCGAGTTTTTGCTCAGCTGCGCCATTGCACTGCAAGGCACCGCCGGGGTCTACGCCTTGGCGGCCGACACCGATGGCATCGACGGCAGCGAAGACAACGCCGGCGCCATCATCACGCCCAGCACCTTGGCCCGCGCTGCGGCATTGGGCCTGTCAGCGGCTGAGTACCTACAGCACCACGATGCTTACAGTTTTTTTGCCGCCCTCGATGATCTGCTGGTCACAGGGCCAACTTTCACCAACGTGAACGACTTTCGGGCTATCTACCTGCCTTGAAGCAATGCTGGCACTACAGCAGCCAAAAATATAGCCAAAATGGCCTCTAGCCCTTATGGCATAAGCGCTATAAGCTATCATTTTTGATATATCTGAGCGGCAAAAATAGACACAAAAAAAGGACGTCTTTTGGACGTCCTTTCATCTGCTCTTATCTGGCGTGGGGCCTTAGCCGCTCATTTACGCCAATAGTTGTTGGCAGCCGCGACGGTCTGAAAATTAATGGCTATCACCTGCGAGGCGGCCGTGAGTCCATCGGCTGAATCGGCGTATTCAGGGCGCAATTTTTTCAGCATTTCAGGATCGGGCTGGGTATATTTGACGCCACGGCGGCTGAGCGTAATCGCCAACTCAAAGCCTTCTTGCGGCGTAGCAGTCATCAGAGTGGGAAGCCAAGTGTCAGTCATGTAAAACTCTCCTTTTTAAATGTGTGCGTGCTGCATAACAGCCATACAACCAAAGCGCAGGCCAGCAAGCGCGCCATAGAGCATAACCAAGCATGAATCACCTTGAGACCTTGCGCATCGACAAATGGCTCTGGTGCGCCCGCTTCTTTAAAACCCGCAGTGTGGCCGCCGATGAAATCGCCAAAGGCCGCGTCACCATCAACGGCCAAGTGGCCAAGGCTTCGCGCGAGGTGCGCTGCGGCGATAGCGTCACGCTGCGCCAAGGCGTTGTTGCCCGCAGCGTGGTGGTGCGCGGCCTGAGCGGCGCACGCGGCCCAGCGCCCGTAGCGCAGCAGCTCTATGAAGAAACGCCAGAGAGTATCAGCGCCCGTGTGCAAGCCGCCGAACAACGCCGACTAGCGCCAGAGCCAGCCCATAGCTTGACCGAAGGCCGCCCCACCAAACGCAACCGCCGCGACATAGAACGTGCCAATACGTGGGGCGACCGCTGGAGCGCTTCGATAGACGAATAAAAAAGCAATTATTTTCAGGCAACTGAGCGCAGTTTGGCCAAATCATCCACACCCAGCCAACGCCATTGGCCGGGCGCCAAATCGGCAGGCAACTCCAAATCGCCAATGCGCGAACGGTGCAGAAACTCCACCCGATTGCCCACAGCGGCCAACATACGCTTGACTTGGTGGTATTTGCCCTCTGTCAGAGTCAAATCGATTCGGCACTCGTCCACCAAGACACAAGCAGCAGCGCGCACCGGCTTGGGGTCATCGTCCAACACCACACCTGACAGCAGCTGATCTCGTTGATCCTCGGTGACTGGGTGCTTGGTCGTCACTTGATACACCTTGGGCACGTGCTTTTTGGGAGAGCTCATACGGTGAATGAACTGTCCATCGTCACTGAGCAACAGCAAACCGGTCGTGTCTTGATCTAAGCGCCCAACGGCTTGCACGCCTTGCACGGCGCTTTTGGTGGGGCGCTGACGCAATGGTGCTGGCAGTAAGGTGTAAATGCTGGGGTAAGTGGAAGGTTTTTGTGAGCACTCGGTGCCTGCTGGCTTATGCAACATCACATACGCCTTGGCCTGATACGGCCAGTCCACCCCTTGCACCCGCAGACGTAGGCCTTCTGGGTCCAATTGGGCGGTGGAGTCGGTACACAAAACAGCCGGCTGCAGCACTGCATCCGCTCCATAGATTTCCACCAGTCCGTGCTGTACCAAGCCAGAGCACACCCGGCGCGTACCAAAGCCTTGGGAGAAAAGAATATCCTGCAACTGCATATTAGGATCCGAAAAATTTTTTGATTATTACAGGCACACGTAAGTATGCATTTGCCGAGATTATTATTAGCATCCCAGACGCACAAAAGCCCCGCTCATTGCTGAGCGGGGCTGGTGTGGGCTATTAAGAGCCTGACGATGACCTACTTTCACACGGGAACCCGCACTATCATCGGCGG
>JAGNSH010000115.1 GCA_017988165.1 Giesbergeria sp.
AGATTGTCCGGTGCCACGCCCTGCGCACCTTTGCTGGCCATGAACTGAGCCAATTGCTCGCGCAGCGGCTGGTAGCCCTCGGTAGCGCCGTATTGCAGCGCGGCACCTGGCTCATCCTGCAAAGCCTGCTGGCTGGCGGCGCGAATGCCCTCCACATCAAACAGCGCGCCGTCTGGAAAGCCGCCGGCAAAACTGATGATGCCGGGCTTGCCCAGCAGCTTAAAAAGTTCACGGATGGCAGAGGTTTCGACGTTATTGAGGCGATCGGCAAATTGCATGGGCGGGGCTTTCAATCAAAATAAAAAACAAAATGACGGACAAAAAACACAAATACCACGGGCTAGGCCCAAGATTGTCGGCTTATTTTGATGAAAACCTCTCTGATCGCACCCTTCTTTGCCACCCTCAAAGCGGCCAACCCGCTGCCCAACACCGAGCTGGAGTACACCAGCGTTTTTGAGCTGCTGACCGCCGTACTGCTGTCAGCGCAGGCCACCGACGTCAGCGTCAACAAAGCCACGCGCAGGCTGTTTGTGGTGGCCCACACGCCCCAAGCCATGCTGGACTTGGGCCAAGAGGGGCTGGAGAGCCACATCAAAACTATCGGCCTGTTTCGCAGTAAAGCCAAGCATTTGCTGGCTACCTGCCGCATCTTGGTCGAGCAGCACGCCAGCGCCGTGCCACGCACCCGCGCCGAACTAGAAGCCCTGCCCGGCGTGGGCCGCAAAACCGCCAACGTGGTACTCAACGTCGCCTTTGGCCAGCCGACGATGGCGGTGGATACGCACATCTTTCGCGTCAGCAACCGCACCGGCTTGGCACCCGGCAAAACGCCACTGGCGGTAGAAATGCAGCTGCTCAGGCGCGTGCCGCCCGAGTACGCGGTGGACTCGCACCACTGGCTGATTTTGCTGGGCCGCTACGTCTGCCAAGCGCGCAAACCACGCTGCTGGCAGTGTGCGGTGGCGCAGTGGTGCGACTTCAAGCCCAAGACGCCAGCGCCGTAAATGCTTTTATTTTGATAGCTGCTAGCGCTTGCTGCATAAGGGCTAGAGCCGGTTTTCATCCAAAATTTTCGGGTTACGCTGCGCTAACCCCTTAAGCGCCTGAAAGCCAAGCGGCCACAAAAAAACCTGCCGACATCACTGTGGGCAGGTTTTAGGCGGCGTTTAGGGCAGATTAAACGGCAACTTTGGCAGCCAAGGCGCTGCGGTAGTTCTCCAGGCCATCCAAAATTTCTTTGTGTGCTTCGTCAATGCCTTCCCAGCCCAGCACCTTGACCCACTTGCCGTCTTCCAGGTCTTTGTAGTGCTCAAAAAAGTGGCTCAGGGCTTTGAGGCGTGCGGGATTGACGTCTTCGATGTTCTTCCAGGCCGAGTACATGCCCAGCACCTTGTTGGTCGGCACGGCCAGCACTTTGCCGTCCATGCCAGCTTCGTCTTCCATTTTCAGGATACCCAGCGCACGGCAAGGCACCACCACGCCGGGCACCAGCGCATAGGGTGTGATCACCAGCACGTCGACCGGGTCGCCGTCGCCGCTGAGGGTTTGGGGCACATAACCGTAGTTGCACGGGTAGTACATGGCCGTGGTCATGAAGCGGTCGACAAAAATGGCGCCCGACTCTTTATCGACTTCGTACTTGATGGGATCGGAGTCCATGGGGATTTCAACGACGACGTTGAAAGACTCAGGAACATTGTTGCCAGGGGTGACTTTGTTAAGGGACATAGTTGTCGGTCGTTGGTTGGTTAATCGGTGTTTGACAGGAACCAGCTGTCAGGACTAACCCTCATTTTAGTGGCACGGCCCTTTCACCGCGCTTGCAGACGCGGTTTCGATGTAAATTGGGCACAACACTTGGAGAAAAGAATGTCTGCCACTACAGCACTGACTTCCCCTCTGGTTTTAGCCTTGGTATGCGGCCTGATCGCGGTGGCTTACGGCATCTGGGCACGCGGCTGGATTTTGGCCAAAGACCCCGGCAACGCCCGTATGCAAGAAATTGCCAGCGCCATCCAAGCCGGTGCTGCGGCTTATTTAGCGCGCCAGTACAAAACCATTGCCATCGTCGGCGCGGTGCTGGCGGTGTTGATCGGCGTTTTTCTGGATGGCAAAACCGCTGCGGGCTTTTTGATGGGTGCTGTGCTCTCGGGCGCTTGCGGTTTTATTGGCATGAACGTCTCGGTGCGCGCCAACGTGCGCACTGCGCAGGCCGCCACCCTTGGCATTGGCCCGGCGCTGGATGTGGCGTTTCGCGGCGGTGCCATCACCGGTATGTTGGTGGTGGGTTTGGGGCTGTTGGGCGTGACGGGGTTTTATTGGTATTTGGTCGGTAGCCACCCAGTGGCTGACAGCTCACTGGGCCATCTGCTCAACCCCTTGATGGGCTTTGCCTTTGGCTCCTCGCTGATTTCTATCTTTGCGCGTTTAGGCGGCGGCATTTTTACCAAGGGCGCCGACGTCGGCGCCGATTTGGTCGGCAAGGTCGAAGCTGGCATCCCCGAGGACGACCCGCGCAACCCGGCGGTGATTGCCGACAACGTCGGTGACAACGTCGGCGACTGCGCCGGCATGGCCGCCGACCTGTTTGAGACCTACGCCGTCACGCTGATCGCCACCATGGTGTTGGGCGCGCTGATGGTGGCGGCCGCGCCGGTCAACGCTGTGCTGTACCCGCTGGCGCTGGGCGCTGTCTCCATCGTGGCGTCAATCATTGGCTGCTTTTTTGTCAAGGCTTCGCCGGGCATGAAGAACGTCATGCCGGCGCTGTACAAGGGTTTGGCGATAGCGGGCGTGCTGTCGCTGATCGCGTTTTGGTTTGTCACCGCCTGGCTGATGCCAGACAACGCCATTGCCGCCAGTGGCAGCCAGCTCAAGCTGTTTGGTGCCTGCGCCACCGGCTTGGTGCTTACCGCCGCGCTGGTGTGGATCACTGAGTTTTATACCGGCACGCAATATGCGCCGGTGCAGCACATTGCGCAGGCCTCAACCACCGGCCATGGCACCAACATCATTGCCGGCTTGGGCGTGTCGATGCGCTCGACGGCGTGGCCGGTGATTTTTGTCTGCGCCGCCATTTTGGTGTCCTACCAACTGGCCGGTCTGTACGGCATTGCCGTGGCAGCGACTGCCATGCTCAGTATGGCTGGCATCGTGGTGGCGCTGGACGCCTACGGCCCCATCACCGACAACGCGGGCGGCATTGCCGAGATGGCCGATATGCCGCCCGAGGTGCGCGCCGTCACCGACCCGCTGGACGCTGTTGGCAACACCACCAAAGCCGTCACCAAGGGCTATGCGATTGGCTCGGCGGGATTGGCCGCGCTGGTGCTGTTTGCCGACTACACCCACAAGCTAGAAAGCTACGGCCAGGCCATCGCCTTCAACCTGTCCGACCCGATGGTCATCGTCGGCCTGTTTATCGGCGGGCTGATTCCCTACCTGTTTGGTGCCATGGCGATGGAAGCGGTGGGCCGCGCCGCTGGCGCCGTGGTGGTCGAAGTGCGCCGCCAGTTTCGCGACATTCCCGGCATCATGGAAGGCACGGCCAAGCCCGAATATGGCCGCGCAGTGGATATGCTGACCAGCGCCGCTATCAAAGAAATGGTGGTTCCCAGCCTGCTGCCGGTGGTAGTGCCGATTGCTGTGGGCCTGCTGCTGGGCCCCAAAGCGCTGGGCGGCTTGTTGATGGGCACCATCGTCACTGGCCTGTTTGTCGCCATTTCGATGTGTACCGGCGGCGGTGCTTGGGACAACGCCAAAAAATACATCGAAGACGGCCATCACGGCGGCAAAGGCTCTGAAGCGCACAAAGCCGCAGTGACCGGCGACACCGTGGGCGACCCCTACAAAGACACCGCTGGCCCGGCCATCAACCCGCTGATAAAAATCATCAACATCGTCGCCCTGCTGATCGTGCCGCTGGTGGTGAAGTTTCATGCTGGCTAAAAGAAGCCCTTTGTGGCTGTTTTATAGCCAAATCAGCCTCTAGCCCTTATGCAGCCTGCGCTGTTAGCTATCAATATTCAACATCAAATGCGTGGTGACTGCTGCATCGGGCGCAACGCAATTTTTGCCCGTGCGCTGGCAATGCCCGTCGTCACGCCAATAGGCGCCGTGGCTCAGGCAGCCGGTCTGGCAAATCACCCAATCGGCGGCGACCCGGCTGGCCTCTAGCAAAGCCTGCGTATCCGGCGCTGGGCGCTGGCGCACAAACGCCCGCACCGACACCTGCACGATGGCCGCTGCACGCAGGCGCACCACCTGCGCCTGCAAACACTCAATTTGCGCGCGCTGCTGCGCTATCAAGCGGCTGCAACGCGCCTGCACTGCCGCATATTCGCGGCACAGGGCGCGGTGCTCGGCAAACAAGCTATCGGCAAGGGGGCAAGAAAGGGACATAGGGCAGGCCCACACAAAAGTGACAAGATTGCGAAGCAGTATAAATGAGAATTACTCTTATTCGCAACCTTTAGCCGATGGCAGTAATTACTGCCCGCCACATTGCGCCGCTCAAGGCGCCGGCAGCGCTGCTGGTCGGGCCTTGTCTCCATGGCCGCCAATGTGAAACACCTCCACCACTTGCACCAAAGCAGTGGCTTGGGTGCGCAGGTTGACGGCCTCGGCGGCCATCTCTTCGACCAAGGCGGCATTTTGCTGCGTCACTTGATCCATTTGCTGGATGGCTTCGCCCACTTGGCTGACGCCTTGGGCCTGCTCTTTGCTGGCTTCGCTGATCTCGCCCATCAAATGCGTTACGCGATCAATCGCCGCCACCACCTGCGCCATGGTGGCGCCGGCTTTATCGACCAGCACATTGCCTTCATCGACGCGATCGACGCTGCTTTGGATCAGCGTTTTGATTTCTTTAGCTGCCTCGGCCGATCGCCCCGCCAAGCTGCGCACCTCACTGGCGACGACGGCAAAACCGCGCCCTTGTTCGCCAGCGCGCGCGGCTTCGACAGCGGCGTTGAGCGCCAAGATGTTGGTCTGAAAAGCAATGCCATCGATCACGCTGATGATGTTGCTGATTTGGTGGCTGGCTTGGTTGATGCCCTTCATGGTCTGCACCACCTGACTGACGACGCTGCCGCCTTGGGCGGCAATGTTGGAGGCTTCAATCACCAGCTGATTGGCCTCACGGGCGCTGTCGGCGTTGTGCTGCACTGTCGAGGACAACTGCTCCATGCTGGCAGCGGTTTCTTCAAGGGCGCTGGCCTGCTGCTCGGTACGCTCGCTCAAATTGTTGTTGCCTTGGGCAATTTCAGTGCTGGCCAAAGACAAAGCTTCTGAGCCTTGGCGCACTTTGCGAACCACCTGCACCAAACCGTCTTGCATGGTTTGCATCGCCTGCAACATGGTGGCCACTTCGCGCAGGCCGCGTATTGGCACTGGCTGCGACAAATCGCCCGATGCCATGGTGTCTGCACTGCGAATGGCCCGACGCAGCGAAGCGTTGACCTGCTGATAGACATACCAAAACACCAGCACCAAGGTGCCCAGCAAGCAAAAAGACAAGACGGCAGTGACGTAGAACCAGCGCATCTTGCGCGCCTGCGCATTGGCAATCGCCCCTTGCGTGCGCTGATCCAGCAGCACCAAAAACTCATCGACTGGCTGCATGATTTTGGCCTTGTTGGCGTGGTACTGCGCGTCATGCACCATCGCCCGCGCCGAGGCCAAATCGGTATCGCCCTCTTGCGCCGTGCCATTGGCACTGGCTTCTAAATGGCGCTTGACCAAATCCATGGCCACCACTTCGGTCTTGACCAGCGCATTGGACAGGGCGGCTGCATCGTCCAACTTGCCCAGCTCAGCAGCGCTGAAACCGGCCCGTTTCATCAAATCGGCCAAGGCGACTGCGGGGCCAGTACCTTTGCTGGCAGCCATATCGGCCGCGCGAAAATCCCAATAAATTTTTTCGTAGCCGTTGGGGCGCGGCTGCACGCCGTTGCGAATATCGAGCACCTCTTGGTACTGCGCAGCCCATTTGGGATCGCCAGTGACGGTGTAGGTACGCACCAAGCGCGTCAAGTCGTCCGAGCTTTGGCGCAACTCATCGGCCAGCAAATACGAGCTGTAGCGCGCCTCATTGGCATGGGTCACGGCTTCAGACGCCTTTTCTAAGCGGTGTACCGCGCCGCCAAGCAGCACCACCAACACCGCAATGATGGCCAAAGCGCCACCAAATAAAAATTTGATACTGATGGATTTCATAATGCTGCAACAAATAAATTGAAATCAAATTTTACAATTTGTTTTCAATTGGCGGGGGTTTATGAGGCCAATACAGCTTGCTGTCAGCGCAGCACCAGAGTGCTCGCTAAACACAGCAATACACCATCAGCTATTAATCTGCGCCCACAGCTTGTCCAGCCGTTTAACGCTCACCGGCTGCGGTGTGCGCAGTTCTTGGGCGAAGAAGCTGACGCGCAGTTCTTCTAACAGCCAGCGCAGTTCTTGCATGCGCGCATCGACTTGGCCTTTGCGCTCGGCCACCAAGCGCCAGTAGCGCTGCTCTTGCGGGCGCAGTTCGGCCAACTTGGTGGCGTCGCGGGCTGGGTCGGCGCGCACTTTGTCGAGGCGGGCGGTGATGGCTTTGAGG
>JAGNSH010000116.1 GCA_017988165.1 Giesbergeria sp.
CCACCATGCCGCTGTCGTCCGAGCGCGGCGAGAGCCTGAGCCATCTGCCGTTGGTGCTGGCGTTGGCCACGCCGCCCAAGATGCCCAAGGCGCAGGCAGCAGCAAACGGCGCGCGCGCGTGGCGCACCGTGGCCACGGTCGAGGGCACTTGGAGCGCCGCCGCCCCCGGCGCAGTGGTCTCGCCCGCGCTGGCCGCTGCGCTAGAGGCCAACCGCGCCCTGAGCCCGCCGCCAGAGTCGGCGTCTGCGTCCGCAGCAGCCAACAGCGCTAACAGCGTCAACACCCGCGCATGGATCACGGCGCTGCTAGGGGGCTTGCTGGGCGGTTTGATTTTGAATTTGATGCCCTGCGTTTTTCCGGTGCTGGCCATCAAAGTAATGGGCTTTGCCCAACACGGCAGCAACCGGCGCGCGCACCGCCAAGCCGGGCTGGCCTATACCGCTGGCGTGGTGCTGTCGTTTGTGGCGCTGGGCAGTTTGCTGCTGGGCTTGCGCGCGGCGGGCGAGCAGCTGGGCTGGGGTTTTCAGCTGCAGTCGCCGGCGGTGGTGGCGGCGCTGGCGGCGCTGTTTACGCTGATTGGCCTGAACCTGGCCGGGGTGTTTGAGTTTGGCCAGTTTGCCCCTGGGCGCTTGGCGGCGCTGCAACTGCGCCACCCCGCCGCCGACGCCTTTTTGACCGGCATCTTGGCGGTGGCCATTGCCTCGCCGTGTACCGCGCCGTTCATGGGCGCGTCGCTGGGTTTTGCCATTGAGATGCCGACGGCGCAGGCGCTGCTGGTGTTTGTCGCCTTGGGCGTGGGCATGGCCTTGCCGTATCTGGCGGCCAGTTGGGTGCCGGCGGTGGTCGGCTGGCTGCCGCGCCCCGGCGCGTGGATGGACACTTTCCGCCGTGGCATGGCGTTTCCGATGTTTGCCACCGTGGCTTGGCTGGTGTGGGTGCTGGGCCAGCAAAGCGGCATCGACGGCGCGGGTGCGCTGCTGGTGCTGCTGGTGGCCGGCAGTGGCGTGGTCTGGGCGCTGACACTGCGCGGACGTGCGCGCTGGGTGATTGCTACTGTTTTGCTAGCTATCACCGCATGGCTGGCGGGGGCTATCGGCCAAAATGTTACTCAAGCGATGGAAATGCCGGCACTGGCCGCCAGCACTTCTCCCTCCACCACGGCCTGGCAACCTTGGTCTGCCGAGCGCGTGGCCGAGCTGAACGCCAGCGGCCAGCCGGTGTTTGTCGATTTCACCGCCGCCTGGTGCGTGACCTGCCAATACAACAAGCGCACCACGCTGGCCAACGCCGCCGTGCTGGAGGGCTTTGCCGCGCGCAACGTCGCCCTGCTGCGCGCCGACTGGACGCGGCGCGACCCGCACATCACCGCCGCGCTGGCGCAGTTGGGGCGCAGCGGCGTGCCGGTGTACGTGCTGTACGCGCCCGGCAAAGCGCCGGTGGTGATGACCGAAATCCTCACCACGGACGAGGTGCATGGCGCACTGTCCGCGCTGTAATGTTTTACCCGTCCACTACTGGAGCACTGCTATGTCCCAAGCTACTTTCGACGACCTCGCCCTGAACATTTTGCAAACCTGCCGCACGATTGCCGTCGTCGGCCTCTCGCCCAAGCCCGAGCGCGACAGCCACCACGTTGCCGAGTATTTGCAGCAACAGGGCTACCGCATCGTGCCCATCAACCCGATGGCGACCGAGATTTTGGGCGAGCGCTGCTGGCCCTCGTTGACTGAGGCGGCGCAGCATTTGGGCGCGCTGCGTATTGATTTGGTGGACGTGTTTCGCAACAGCGCTGACGTACCGCCGATTGCCGACGAAGCCATCGCCATTGGTGCGCGCGCCCTGTGGCTGCAACTGGGCGTGCAAAACGACGCCGCCTGCGAGCGCGCCCGCGCCGCCGGTTTGCAAGTGGTGCAAAACCACTGCGCGCTGGTCGAGCACCAGCGGCTGGTAGCGGCAGGGAAATTGCCGAAGGCGGTTTAACGGCGCTGCGCCATCAAGCCAAGCTGGCAAAGTGCGAGCGTGGCAACATCCAGCGGCTGGACTGGCCGGGCAGTTGCACAAAGCCAAAGTGCTGATAAAAGGCCGCCGCTTGGGGCGATTGCGCGTCCACCATGATGGCGACCACCGCCAAGGTTTGGCTCACCGCCGCCACGCGCTGGCACGCATCGGCCAGCAAAATCGAGCCCAATCCCTGCCCTTGCGCTGACTGCGCCACTGCCAAGCGCCCAAGCAAGGCGGCTGGCACCGGATAGCGCGGCAGTTTTTTGCGCCATGCCTCAGGCAGCGTCTCAGCAGCGACGCTGGCGGCGCTCAGTGTGTAAAAACCAGCCACTGCGCAGCGGAAGCTGCCGACAGCATCGGGCTGGTCGGGCTGGTCGGGCTGGTCAGGATGGATGGGTGTGGCAACAAAAGCCCGGGCCACGCCGCGCTTGATGTCTTGCGTGGCATAGCGTTGCAGATAGGCGTTCAGCGCGCTCTCACCACAATCAAAATTGGCGCTGTCCGCCGTGTGATCCAAGGGACGAATGTGGCAGCGCATTTAGCGCACTTGCTCGGCGTGGCGTGCAAAAGCGCGCTGCAAGGCAGGCGCTGGTTGGGGCGGCGCATCCAGCGCATCGAGGAAGGCCGCAAAGTCGTGCTGTGACAGCGTGATGGCCTCGTTGGCCTGCACCACAGATTGCGCTTGCTCCACCGCATTTTTCAGCACGAACTCGGAGACGCTCATGTGCGCATACGCGGCCGCCTTGTCGAGCAAACGGCGCACCTCTTGATCGCAACGAATATGCAGTCGTGTGTCCTTGGCCAGAGCGGGCATAGGGATGGTCATAGCAATCTCCTGAAAAAACTTCTCGAAATTGTCCGCCATTTGTGCGCACAAAGTCAAATTTGCCGTGCCCGCCGCGCTCGCCGCCACAACGCAGCCAGCACCACGCCCAGGCCCAGGCCCCACAGCGGCCATAGACCAAAGCGCGCTACCCACCAGCCGTATGGCGTGGGCGCGCCGCTGCGCCCTTGCACTGTGCCGGTCAGCACGCCGCGGCGGCCATGCTCGTAGTGCGCCGTCACTTGGCCTTGGTGGTCGATGATGGCGCTGGCGCCGGTGTTGGTGGCGCGCACCATGGGGCGCTCGAACTCTAACGCGCGCATTCGGCTGATTTGCAGGTGCTGGTCGATGGCCAGCGAGTTGCCAAACCACGCAATGTTGCTCAGGTTGACAAACACCGTCGGCGCGTTGGCTGGGTCGGCAAAGCGTGCGCCCAGCTCTTCGCCAAACAAGTCTTCGTAGCAAATATTGGGCGCCAAGCGCTCGCCTTGCCAGACAAATGGCGGCTGCACCAGCGCACCCCGGCTGAAGTCGCCCAGCGGGATGTTCATCAGGTCGGTGAACCAGCGAAAAAACGGCGGGATAAATTCACCAAACGGCACCAAATGCTGTTTGTTGTAGCGGTAGGGCGCACTCTGCCCCGGCTGCCAGCCCAGCACCGAGTTGGTGTAGCCCAAGCGCAGGTCGCCCAGCGGAATGCCAATCAGCGCCGCTTGGGCGCCGCTGGTGTATTGGTCTTCAATCGTTTGCAAATAGTCGGGCGGCAGTTGCTGCGGTAGCACGGCGATGGCGGTTTCGGGGGCCACTACCAGTTGCTGCGTGGCGTTGCGCAGTTGGTCGCTGTACCACTGCAAGGCCATCGGGATGCCGCTGCCAAACTGAAATTTCTCGTCCTGCGGAATGCTGCCTTGCAGCAGTGCCAGCGTCAGGGGCGCCGTGGCGGCTGGGTTGGGCGTGGCAATGGCCTGCTGGCGCTGCCACGATAAACCGGCAAGTGCAATGGCGACTGTCACCACCAGCGCCCATGCGCGCGGGCGGTACAAATCACTGCGGCGCAGCTGTGCCAACAGCATGGCCAGCGCGGCGGCAACGGCGGCGATGCCGTACACGCCCACGCTGCGCGCCAGCGCTGCCAGCGGGCCATCGACATGGGCATAGCCGCTGGCACCCCACGGAAAGCCCGTCCACCAAGTGCCTCGGGCCAGCTCGGCCAGCAACCACAGTGCTGCAAAAATAAGAGCAGATAGCGCGCGCTGGGTATGGGCTAGAGCACTAAAAAGCCCCAAACTGACGGCGTAATACAGCGCCAAAAAGGCCGCCAGTGCCAACACCGCCGCCCCGGCCAGTGGCGATGCCAAGCCGCCATAAATGTGCATAGAAATAAACAGCCACCAAAACGTGCCTGCCAGCCACGCGGTGGCAAACACCCAGCCCAGCCCAGCGGCGCGGCGCCACGGCGTGCCCGGGCGCACCAGCCAGGCCAGCGCCAGCAGGGACGCCAGTTGCAGCCACCACTGCGGCGTGCCGCTGCCCGGAAACGCCAGCGCGGCGGCGTGCGCCAGTCCGGCCAGCAGCGCCAGCGGCCAGTGCCAAAGCGCAGCGCGTGGCCGGGTGCTGGCCCCAGGGGTGCTGAAGCTATCGCCGCAGTAGTACGAGCCCGAGCGTGCCCGCCATGGCTCGGGCGGCGCGGCTCTCAAGATGCGTTGGCCTCGGGCAAGGCGGCGGACACCTTGAACCAGCGCACTGCGCCGCCTTTGGTGTGCAGCACGACAAAGTGCAGGCCGCACAGTTGCAGGTGCTCGCCGCGCTTGGGCACGTGGCCCATTTCGTGGGCGATGAGGCCGCCGATGGTGTCAAAGTCTTCGTCCGCGTCGCTGCCGACCACGGGCACCTGAAAGGCTTCGGCCACGCGCTCGACCGGGGTGTCGCCGCTGACGCGGTAGGTGCTGTCGGCCAGGGCAAAAATGTCGCCTTCGTCCTCGCCGATGTC
Source organism: Giesbergeria sp. (assembly GCA_017988165.1). Classification (GTDB taxonomy): domain Bacteria; phylum Pseudomonadota; class Gammaproteobacteria; order Burkholderiales; family Burkholderiaceae_C; genus Simplicispira. The sequence continues at coordinate 4,815 of JAGNSH010000116.1, forward strand.
AAATTCGTCTTCAATCTCGCCGACGATTTCTTCTAGCACGTCCTCAATCGTCGCTAGGCCCGCGACGCGGCCAAACTCATCAATGACGATGGCCAAGTGGTTGCGGTTGCTGCGAAAGTCGCGCAGCAAGTCGTTCAGTCCCTTAGTTTCGGGGACAAACACGGCGGGGCGAATCAGGGCGCGGATATTCAACTCGGGCGCGCGCTGCAACTTGAGCAAATCTTTGGCCAGCAAGATGCCAATGATGTTTTCGCGCTCGCCTTGGTAGACCGGAAAGCGCGAATGCGCGGTGTTGATGATGATGTGCAGCAGCTGCTCAAACGGCGCATCGATGTTGATGGTGTCCATGCGCGGAGCCGCCACCATCACATCGCCCACGGTGCGGTTGGACATACGAATGACGCGCTCTAGCATGATGCGCGACTCGGCGCTGATGACTTGGTTGTCTTCAGCGCTGCCCAAAATGGCAATCAGCTCTTCGTGTGAGTCGGGGCCGGGGTGGATGAACTCGGCAACTTTTTGCAGAAAACTGCGCTTATCTTCTTTTTCGTGAAAACGCGCGGGGTGAGGGTCAGACACAGCCTTGGGGTGCAGAACGTGCGGTAGTGAAATAAGGCACGTAGGATACTGGATTGCAGTACCTGCGCGCCCTAGGGCTTCACCTGCCCGCGCCCCCGCGGCGTTAGCGTGCGGTGCGCAGCGCCCGCATCCGCGCCAGAAAATCCCAAAACAGCTTGGCTTGGCGCTTGATGCGGTAGTCCATCTCGGCAAACTGGTGCTCAAACAGCGCGGCCATGCGCGAGTCGATGTTGGCCGGTGGCAGGTGCAAAAACGCTTCCGACTCGGCACCATCGCGCTGCACGCTGGCGCCGGCGTTGCGGGCAATTTTCAGCATGGCGGTGTTTTCTGACAGCGCGTGGATAAACATCATGTCCACGCCTTCGTTGCGTGCATGGATTACGGCGCGCTCGAACAAGCGCCTGCCGTAACCACGGCCACGCGCTTTTTTCAGTACCGAGACGCCAAACTCAGCGCACTGCTGGTGCTGGGCGTCGGTGGCAAAGGCCACGTGCGCCATGGCTACCAGTTCGAGGTGGCGGTTGTAAATGCCAAAAATTTCGTCGCGTTCAAAGTTCAGATCGGCCACGTAGCGGCTAATTTGCGCGTCGCTGGCTTTGTAGCCAAAGCGCAGGTAGCGGTCTGCATCGTCCAGCGCCAGCAGGTGCTTGGCAATGCGCTCGCGGTACGCCGGGCCCAAGGATCGAATCGGTACCACGATCGGGGTTTTGACGGATTCAGAAGATGCAGAGGAAAGCGGAGCATCGCCGTCGGTACGGTCGCTCACGGGGTGCAGCAGATCAATGCCAGCGTCCCAGGATGCTTTGAGCCAGTCTTTGGTTGCAGTCATGTAATCCAATGTAGGGCTTTTGTGGCAACTTTCCAAGCATTATTTGTTGCGCTGCAACAAATTTGTCAGCTTTCGTAATTACAGCTAACAAATCAAGCACTTACAGCTGGCGCCGGGATGTTTTTTGGGTACAAAAAAGATTACGTAGTTGTACGCATTTAGCCCTACAAGCCAGCTTACTTTGATACTCAAAACAATAAATTCTTACAAATGGCGCGCACGGCCCTGTCGCCTGTGGGACTAAAACGCCCCCTACCCTAGGAAAAGCCCGGTAGTCCTTTCGCCCCAGCCCTTAAACAATCGGGCCCGATTCGACTTTGACTCTTCTTCAGGGCACCCCATGGACA